>NZ_BCBH01000025.1:0-82625 GCF_001320525.1 Pseudomonas sp. NBRC 111131
TGATGCTATCGGGCGCAGAACACCTGAAATGTCGGATTTAAAATGATGACCTCGATGCATGAGTTGGAGGCGCTACGGGCTTTGCTTGAGTCGCCATTGATTCAGGTGCAGATACCCGCTGAACCTCGGCCGTTGCACTAAGGCTTGAGCGATGTATCGCCTGGATGGGCCTCTTCGCGGGTAAACCCGCTCCCACAGGATCACCACGGGCTCCAAGACTTGCACAGTAACTGTGGGAGCGGGTTTACCCGCGAAAGGGCCTGTCCTGGCAGTCGAGACTTATCAGGGGAACAGACAAATGATCACAGAAGACCACTTTCTATCAGGGCGAAAACGGCACCCATCCACTGTTCCGCATCGAGCCAGGCATTCCTTGTCGGGACGCCCGCGAGCAGTCGTCGGATGTGATGGGCTATGTCCGTGAGCTGACCATCATCGGCCTGATGGACGAGAAACCGATGATGATCTGGGCCGCTCACTACCTGAGCGCGATGGCCAAGGCACTGATGGATGATGCAGAGCTTGGCATGAAGCACTGACATACCGCAGGCCTGCACGATCACCTCCTACAGGTTCCGTGCATTTCTAGCCGGTCTGGTATCGGCAAAAAGAAAGGCCCAGGGCTTTCGCAGCCTTGGGCCTTTCTTCAGCGGCAAGCCGCTATCAGTGGAACTGCTCTTCCTCGGTCGAGCCGGTCAGCGCGGTCACCGACGAAGCGCCACCCTGGATCACGGTGGTCATGTCGTCGAAGTAGCCAGTGCCCACCTCCTGCTGGTGTGCCACGAAGGTGTAGCCCTTGCTGGCGTCGGCGAATTCCTGCTCCTGCAGCTTCACGTAGGCGGTCATGTCGTTGCGGGCGTAGTCGTGCGCCAGGTTGAACATGCCGTGCCACATGTTGTGGATACCCGCCAGGGTGATGAACTGGTGCTTGTAGCCCATGGCCGACAGTTCGCGCTGGAACTTGGCGATGGTGGCATCGTCCAGGTTCTTCTTCCAGTTGAAGGAAGGCGAGCAGTTGTAGGACAGGATCTGGTCCGGATATTCCTTCTTGATCGCCTCGGCGAAGCGGCGGGCTTCGTCCAGGTCGGGCTTGGCGGTTTCGCACCAGATCAAGTCGGCGTATGGCGCATAGGCCAGGCCGCGAGCGATAGCCTGGTCGAGGCCGGCGCGGACCTTGTAGAAGCCTTCGCGGGTGCGTTCGCCAATCACGAATGGCTGGTCATACGGGTCGCAGTCGCTGGTCAGCAGGTCGGCGGCGTTTGCGTCGGTACGGGCCAGGATGATCGTTGGCACGCCCGAGACGTCAGCCGCCAGGCGCGCGGCCACCAGCTTCTGTACAGCTTCCTGGGTTGGTACCAGGACCTTGCCACCCATGTGGCCGCATTTTTTCACCGAGGCCAGCTGGTCTTCGAAGTGCACGCCGGCAGCGCCTGCTTCGATCATGTTCTTCATCAGTTCGTAGGCGTTCAGCACGCCACCGAAACCAGCTTCGGCGTCAGCCACGATCGGCGCGAAGTAGTCGATGTAGCCCTCGTCGCCTGGGTTCTTGCCCGCTTTCCACTGGATCTGGTCGGCGCGACGGAACGAGTTGTTGATGCGCTTGACCACGGTCGGTACCGAGTCCACTGGGTACAGCGACTGGTCAGGGTACATCGACTCGGCCGAGTTGTTGTCGGCGGCGACTTGCCAGCCGGACAGGTAGATGGCCTGGATGCCGGCTTTGACCTGCTGCACTGCCTGGCCGCCGGTGAGGGCGCCCATGCAGTTGACGAAATCTTTTTCAGGGCGGAAGGACGGGTGGGCACCTTGGGTGACCAGCCTCCACAGTTTTTCTGCACCCTGACGGGCCAGGGTGTGCTCCGGCTGCAGGGAACCACGCAGGCGAACGACATCGGCGGCGGTGTAGGTACGGGTCACGCCTTTCCAGCGCGGGTTCTCGGCCCAGTCTTTCTCGAGGGCTGCAATTTGCTGTTCGCGTGTCAGTGCCATGGAAATAAACCTCGTCGCATCGATCTTGGGGTAATTGTGCTGATGCTCACGAAGCGAATCAGGGGTGTGGCGGCTGTCTTGTTCAGGGGATAAGCGGCGGCGAACGCGAAGGCTCGAAGGGGAAGGGAGAGCAGGCCAGGCGAAGGTGTGCGTCGGCAGGTCGGCTCGTGGTTGCCTTGCTGCGGTGCTACGCGATTGCCAGTACTGCGGTGATGCGCTTCCGTCCCTCGGGACAACTTCTTCGTTGCAGTCGCAATCCCGTCGAACCGCCTTGTGGGCTGTATAGACACGAGGTGCCTCCAAGGGTGGGAGGAGTGCATCTCGAAGGCCCTTGCCAGGGCCCCTGATTAGCGGGAGCGAGGCCATCATGCCCTTGGGAAAAAGTGCCTGTCAAATGTTTTGTAGTGGTTTTTTTCGCTTACTACATCTTTGGTCTAATGCGACTTGCTGGTCAGTTTCAAGGCCTTTGGTCGAGGCCTTGAATTACCTGGGATCAGTCAATCAGGTCGACTTTGACACGCAAAGTCATGTTTTCCCCCCGTTGAGTGCTGTATGTGAGGGTTGACGCGTTGCGGTCAGCCTGGCTCTGCTGGTTGAAACCCGCCAGCGTGATCCACTCCCCAAGCTTGCCCGTGACCGTTGTGTCGGTGCTTTGCACTTTCACTACATCAGCACGTTCCTGGCTCATTCGGCCATTATTGGTGCTGATTTGCAGACGAACAGTCTCACCGCTCAGGCTGGGCGTTACATAGAAACCTTGGGTCACGTTGCGGTATTCGGTGTTGCTCTGGATGCGTCCGTAACCGTCGGTGCTGCTGCTGGTGACAGGGATACTCTGGCCCACCTGAATCAGCGCTGGCTGACCCTCGCTGGCCTGGACCTGTTGCAGGCCGCCGTCACGGTTACTGGTGCCGTACTGAATGATGCGCGCATTGCCCCGGTTGTCCTGGTAGTTGCTGTCGGTGTTATCGACGCTGATCAGCAGGCGCTTGGGTGCTGTGTCCAATTGCTGCAGCAGCGCGCGCAGGTCGTCAATGCGCTCGGGGCTGGCGTTTACGATCAGTTTGTTCTCAAAGGCGCTGACACTGCCGTCCTTGCCGATGAGCGATTGAGCGGCGGGCAACAGTTCGGCGCTGCTGCGGTGTTGTAGCGGCAGCACTTCGGTGGCAGCGTGGGTAGTCAGGCTCGCTGCCAGCAGCAGCGAGGCGAAAAAGGGGCGTAGCGGCATGTCCATGATCTCCGCAGGTGGAACCCACATGATGGCAAAATTGTGGGCATTGTGCCGGGCACACATCAAAGCCTGTCATTTATTCTGAATTTATTTTTTAAGCTATAAACTATAGTAACAGTGATAATTAAGGATAATGGCATGCAGCCTTCCCGCCCAATCTTTCGCCGCGAACAATTGGCACAAGCGCTGGCCCGGGACCTGGCCGGCGAATCGTTTGTCGACTACAGCTCTGGCATGTTCCTCGCCGCACCGCGCCGTACAGGCAAAAGCACCTTCCTCAACAACGATTTCATTCCTGAATGCGTGCGGCGTGGTTGGCTGCCGGTCTATGTCGACCTCTGGTCTGACCGTGATACCGACCCTGCGCAGTTGATCAGCGGTGCCATCGGCACAGCCCTGGCCAGTTTTGAAAGCGCCTTGACCCGGACCGCGAAGAAGGCCGGTATCGATAAAATCAATCTGCTACGCACCCTGAGTTGGGATTTCACCCGGCCCCAACTTCCCGCCGGTACCACACTGGCCCAGGCCCTGACGGTGCTGCATCAAGTGTCCGGGCAGATGGTGGTGCTGGTGGTCGACGAGGCGCAGCATGCCTTGAACAGCGAGGGCGGGCTCAATGCCATGTTCGCGCTCAAGGCTGCGCGGGACCAGCTCAACCGTGGCGACCGTCCTGACGGCCTGCGCCTGGTCTTCACCGGCTCCAGCCGTGACAAACTGGCCAATCTGGTGCTCAAAAGTAAGCAGCCGTTCTACGGAGCCAGCATCACACCGTTTCCGCTGCTGGGGCTGGACTTCGTCGAGTTCGTCACCCGCACGTGGAACGGTCGCTTGGCGGCCAGCAATCAGTTCAAGGCAGAGGACCTGGAATACGCCTTCGAGCGGGTCGGCAGGCGCCCGGAAATGCTCGGCAAGCTACTCACCGAGGTGAGCATCGGCCTGGGCGAAGCGGGCAACCTGGGCGAGCTTTTGCGTACCGGCGCGCTGAACCATCAGGCCGGGGTCTGGAGCGACTACGAAAGCGCCTGGAACGCGCTTTCCGACTTGCAACAGGCGGTACTGGCAGTCATGGCCGAATGCGCACTCGGCAAGCGGGCGTTCTCTCCCTTCACTGAACAAACGTTTACCCAGGTCAACCGTAAGTTGGAGCAGACCGGCGCGACGGCCAATGCCACTACGCCCAATGTGCAAAAAGCGCTGGATGCCTTGCGCGATAAGGAGTTGGTGTGGAAGGCCAATCGCGGTGAGTACGCCCTGGAGGATGTGGCGATGGCTCAATGGCTGACGCGCCAGGGCGCCGCTGCCAGCAACAGGTGAACCTTTGATTTACCCCGGTAGTCGCAACCACAGTAGACACGGGGTCGATCGCATGAAGCGTTACATCATCTTGCTGTGTTGCCTGTTGGGGGCGCCTGTCCAATCGGCCGAGGATACGCTGCGCATCAAGGCGTTGCAGCGTTGCGGCGACCTGCTCGGCGATGGCAGCCAGCAGTGGTGCCTGCGCAGCGAGGGCCTGGGACCACGCATGCCGGCGCTTTGGCTGGGCGGTCACCGCCTTGCGCAGAATGGCATCGAAAGGCAGGGGGACACGCTGCGGTTCACGCTACAGCGAGCCGAGCAACGGAGCGCGCCGTTGTGGCTCGAAACCGATGGCCGAACCAGCAACCCGGTCTGGCTTACCCGACAGCGCAGCCATGTGGTAGCCGCGGGCCCGCGCGAGGTGGCAAGAAACATGGACGGCCTGACCACCTACCTTGACCTGGTCAGCCTGCTGATCGAAGAAAAGCACGACGGCCTTGAAGAAGCAGGGCGTATAGCCGACAAGTATGGCGCCAAGGTCGTGGGTGCGATCCCTGCACTGAATGTCTATCAGTTGCGCCTGCCCGTGACGGATCTGGTACAGCGCGATGCGATGATCCTGCGTATGGGGGCTGAAGTCAGTGTCGATGCGGTCATTGTCGAAGAGTCTGCACCCGAGCGCGGTGAGGAGGGGGGCGCGCGTAGCACCCAGGTCATTGACCAGGCAGACGAATGGGCTGCCAACCGCTTCATCGATGCATTGTATTTCTACCAGCGGCACATTCCGGCGTCGAAGGTGCCTGTACAGCCCGTTCGCGTGGGTGTCATCGAACGGGAAGTGGATTTCGATGCGCCGGCATTCAAGGGCTATCGCGGCGGCTGCGAACAGGGCCGGGCGTGCCTCTATGCGCGCGATGGCGGCAGCGCCGAAAGCCATGGCACACATGTGGCCGGCATTCTGGCTGCGCAAGGGGAAGGCGTTGCCGGTGGCTTCCTGTCCGGCCTGGGCCAGCCCAGTCCAGGGTTCGAGGTGATCGTCGAGCGCAACTCGGATGCCGGCATCACTGCCAACATCGCTGCGTCGGTCAACCTGGTGGAGGATGGTGTGCGGGTGCTCAACTGGAGCTGGGGGATCCACCGTACTGGCGCGCGTAACATCCAGGGCGACGAGGTGGATTCGCTGGTGAGGTCGGGTTTGGCCATGAATGGCTACGAAGAGCTGCTCGAGGAGTTCTTCCTGTGGCTACGCGCCAAGCACCCGGACGTCGTGGTGGTCAATTCGGCGGGCAATGGTGCGTCATGGTCCGGCACCGACGAATACCGCCTGCCTTCGTCGTTCGTCACCGAACAGCTGCTGGTGGTCGGCGGCCACCAACGTGGCGACAAGGCCGTGGCGGTGGAAAGCCCCGAGCATGTGCGCAAGCGGCACAGCTCCAATATCGACAGGCGCGTCGATGTCAGCGCCGCTGCCTGTATCCGCCCTGCGGCTTCGAGTGAGGCGCACTGCGGCACGTCTTATGCCACGCCCCTGGTAACAGCGACGGTGGCAGCGATGCTCTCGATCAACCCAGCCCTGACCCCGGAACAGGTGCGCATGCTACTGCGGCGCAGTGCCTTGACGCTGGGCCATGAACAGGACTTCGAAGCCATGGATGCCGAGGACCTGACTGCGCCTATTCTGCCCTCCGAGCGCGATGCCACGCTCAACCATCCAGACCTGGGACGCTCGGCACGGCTGGACATGCAACGGGCGCTGGACCTGGCGGTACAGAGCCGTGATCGGGTGCGCTAAGCGGTGGCTGCTGTTTGACAAATTCCGTAACATCGCGCCCCTCGATTGCTTTAGTACCGGCCGCCCGGGCCGTATCACAGGACCTTCATGAAACTCGCCCGACTCCGCGCCGACGTGCTCGCCGGCCTCACCACTTCGTTCGCCCTGGTGCCCGAGTGCATCGCCTTCGCGCTGGTGGCCCACCTCAACCCGCTGATGGGTTTGTATGGCGCCTTCATCATCTGCACCCTGACTGCACTGTTTGGTGGACGCCCAGGCATGATTTCTGGCGCCGCTGGCTCGATGGCGGTGGTGATTGTCGCCCTGGTGGTGCAACACGGCGCGCAATACCTGCTGGCAACGGTGCTGCTGGGCGGGGTGGTAATGATCCTCTTCGGGGTGCTGCGCCTGGGCAAGCTGGTGCGCCTGGTGCCCTACCCGGTGATGCTCGGCTTTGTGAACGGGTTGGCGATCGTCATCGCCCTGGCCCAGCTGGAACATTTCAAGGACGCCGGGCACTGGCTCAGCGGCGCGCCGCTGTACCTGATGGTGGGCCTGGTGGCGCTGACAATGCTCGTGGTCTATGGCCTGCCGAAGCTCACGCGCGCGGTGCCGCCGGCACTGGTGGCCATTCTGGGCGTGGGCCTGTTGGTGTACCTGCTTGGCTTGCCAACGCGCACCCTCGGTGACATGGCGCACATCGCCGGGGGCCTGCCGCACCTGGCCCTGCCCGATGTGCCATGGAACCTGGAGACCCTGAAGATCATCGCCCCCTATGCGCTGTTGATGGCGATGGTCGGTCTGCTGGAAACCCTGCTGACCCTCAACCTCACCGATGAAATCACCGAGAGCCGCGGCTACCCGGACCGTGAATGTGTGGCCCTGGGCGCGGCCAACATGGTATCGGGCCTGTGCGGTGGTATGGGCGGTTGCGCGATGATCGGCCAGACCGTGATCAACCTCAGTTCCAATGGCCGTGGCCGGCTCTCGGGCGTGGTTGCGGGGGTGATGATCCTGTTGTTCGTGCTGTTCCTGTCGCCGCTGATCGAGCGTATTCCCCTGGCGGCGCTGGTGGGGGTGATGTTCGTGGTAGCTCAGCAGACGTTCGCCTGGGCCTCCTTGCGGGTTCTGCACAAGGTGCCGGTGAGCGATGTGCTGGCGATCATTGCTGTCACGGTGGTGACAGTGTTCACCGATCTTGCCACTGCCGTGCTGTTCGGCATCATCATCGCTGCGGTGAATTTCGCCTGGCAGCATGCGCGGGAGCTCTATGCCGACCGCTATGAAGACGGGGAGGGCACCCGGCATTACCAAGTGCACGGCACGCTGTTCTTTGCCTCGACCACACCGTTTCTGAACCAGTTCGACCCCGCCAATGACCCGGCCAAGGTCGTTCTGCACTGCCAGCACTTGAGCTTCGTCGATTACTCGGCGGTTGCCGCGTTGAAAACCTTGCGTGAGCGGTATGCCAAGGCCGGCAAGCAGCTGCGCGTGGTACATCTTTCAGAGCGGTGCAAGACGCTGCTGAAGCGAGCCGGCGAACAGCACTGAGCGCGTGACCCTCTGTTTCGCGGGCGAAGGAATCATTCCCCGCGATTTTTCTTCACGATGCCATCGGCAATGCTCGCCGGCGCTTCGGCATAACGTATGAACTCCATGGTGTAGCTGGCCCGCCCCTGGGTCATCGAGCGCATCGAGGTGGCATAGCCGAACATCTCACCCAACGGCACTTCGGCGCGGATCACCTTGCCGGCGGGTGTCTCGTCGCCGTCCTGGATCATCCCGCGGCGCCGGCTGAGGTCACCCATGATGTCGCCCTGGTACTCCTCGGGCGTGACCACTTCGACCTTCATCACCGGCTCCAGCAGCACCGCACCGCCTTTGTGTGACAACTGCTTGGTGGCCATGGAAGCGGCGATCTTGTAGGCCATCTCGTTGGAGTCGACGTCATGGTAGGAGCCGTCGAACACGGCCGCCTTCAGGCTGATCAGCGGGTAGCCGGCCAACACGCCGTTCTTCATCTGCTCCTCGATGCCTTTCTGGATGGCCGGGATGTACTCACGCGGCACTACGCCACCGACGATTTCGTTGATGAACTCCAGGCCCTCCTTGCCCTCGTCACCCGGCGCAAAGCGTATCCAGCAATGGCCGTACTGGCCGCGCCCACCCGACTGGCGAACGAAGCGGCCTTCGATTTCGCAGGTGTTGCGGATCTTCTCGCGGTAGGCCACTTGCGGCTTGCCGATGTTGGCCTCGACATTGAACTCGCGCCGCATTCGATCGACGATGATGTCCAGGTGCAGCTCCCCCATGCCCGAGATGATGGTTTGGCCAGTCTCCTCGTCGGTACGCACGCGGAACGAAGGGTCTTCCTGGGCCAGCTTGCCCAGGGCGATGCCCATTTTCTCCTGGTCGGCCTTGGTCTTGGGCTCCACAGCAACGGAAATCACCGGGTCGGGGAAGTCCATGCGTTCGAGGATGATCGGTTTGTCGATGTCGCACAGGGTGTCGCCAGTCGTCACGTCCTTCATGCCGATCAGGGCAGCGATGTCGCCGGCGCACACGTCCTTGATCTCGGCGCGCTGGTTGGCATGCATTTGTACCATGCGGCCGATGCGCTCTTTCTTGCCTTTCACCGAGTTGAGCACCGCATGGCCGGAGCTCAGTACGCCGGAATACACCCGGGCGAAGGTCAGTGTGCCGACGAACGGGTCGGTGGCAATCTTGAAGGCCAGTGCCGAGAACGGTTCGTTGTCGTCGGCATGGCGTTCCAGGTGTTTGGCGTCGTCGTCCGGGTGGGTACCTTTGATGGGCGGGATTTCCGATGGGGCGGGCAGGTAGTCGATCACCGCATCGAGCATCAGCGGTACGCCCTTGTTCTTGAATGACGAACCCAGGATGGTCGGCACGATTTCGTTGGCAATGGTGCGCTGGCGCAGGGCGGCCTTGATCTCGTCGATGCTCAGTTCCTCGCCATCGAGGAACTTCAAGGTCAGTTCGTCGTTGGCTTCCGCTGCAGCTTCGATCATGTGCGCGCGCCATTCGTCAGCCAGTGCCTTGAGCTGTGCAGGGATCTCTTCTTCGCGGTAGGTGGTGCCGTGGTCGGCATCATTCCAGTAGATGGCTTTCATCTTCACCAGGTCGATCTGGCCAATGAAGTTTTCTTCGCTGCCGATCGCCAGCTGGATGGGCACCGGGTGGTGCCCCAGGCGCTTATCGATCTGTTTGACCACGCGCAGGAAGTCGGCGCCCTGACGGTCCATCTTGTTGATATAGGCCAGGCGCGGCACATGGTATTTGTTGGCCTGGCGCCAGACGGTCTCCGATTGCGGCTCGACGCCGTCGGCGCCGCTGAATACCACCACAGCGCCGTCGAGCACGCGCAGCGAACGCTCCACTTCGATGGTGAAGTCGACGTGGCCGGGGGTGTCGATGATGTTGAAGCGGTATTTGTTGGCGAACTGCTTGGTCGAGCCCTGCCAGAAGGCTGTGGTGGCTGCAGAGGTGATGGTGATGCCGCGTTCCTGTTCCTGCGCCATCCAGTCCATGGTCGCAGCGCCATCGTGGACCTCGCCCATCTTGTGGTTGACCCCGGTATAGAACAGGATGCGCTCGGTGGTCGTGGTCTTGCCGGCATCCACATGAGCAACGATGCCGATGTTGCGGTACAGCTCGATGGGCGTTGTACGGGCCATGGCGGACTACCTGTGGATGAGCGGATTCTCCCACGTTAGCAGACCGGGAGAATCCTGCTGTACCGCCGGGCTGTCAGTCGGCCAGGGCCTGCAGCATCCACTGGCCATCCACTTCGCGGGCCAGGCCGCTGGCGGGCAGCAGGGCCAGCAGGCGCTCGTGCAGAGTGGCTTCGGTGAAGGTCTTGAGGGTGGTCAGGTCCAGCGCGCCGACCAGGTTCAGGTCGGTCTTGGTGTACGACAACCAGGCTTTTTTCAGCACCTGTGCCACATCGCTGCCAGCGGTGCTGGCGAACCGGCGGTGCCACTGGCGGCCATCGAACGTGAAGCTGTGGGCGTGGCTGTAGGTGCTCTCGTCGCCACCTTCGGCGCAGCGGTGGCAGCGGCACGGGCCTTCGCCGAAGGCATTGCGCAGGTAACTGTTGAAGTCCACGACGGGCTTGAGGGTCAGGCGTTTGTCGACCTCGAACAGGTCGGCGATCAGGGGTTCTTCGGCGCTCACTCGGTGTCCTCGTGTGGTGTGGCGTGCATCGGCGGGCACCCTAACAGATCAAGGCGGGGGAGGCCATGTGGTTCTCCACCTGCAGGCACGGCCTGACGGTCGGCTTGCCGGCGAGGAGGCCGGTAGAGACAACCGAGCGCCGCTGCCGTACTCTACGCGCCCGCAAGCCTACATCTGATACCGAGGTAATCTCGCTTGAGCACCAAGTACCCGTACACCGCCACCGTGACCATCAGCGCCGAAGACCGTGGGGGCGACACCGAGGCCTCGGAAAACCCGAGCATGCGCGTAGGTCTTGAAGCGGTAACCGAAACACTGAAGAAGGTGCATTTCGTCGGTACGCTCGCAGCCCCGGAGAAGTCGGCCACGCACATTTGCGTCACGCTGGAGAACGGCCTGACCTACTACGGCCCGATCGTCAATGGCCATGCCGAACTGGAAGGCGGCTGGATCGCGTTCGAGTCCGACATGCTCACCCCTGATGAATTGGGCCTTTAACCTCAGTTCAGCGCTGCCAGGCACTGCTCGAGGAGGTCCAGGCCTTCTTCGAGCACCTCGGCCTCTATGGTCAAGGGTGCCAGCAGCCGAATGATGTGCCGCGCCTTGCCGCTAGGCATCAGCAACAAGCCCTTGTTCCGCGCAGCTTCCAGCACCTTGGCCAGATACGCAGGTGCCGGGCTGCCGTCAGTATTGACGAACTCGATGCCGCGCATCGCACCGACACCGGTCAGGCGCCCGATAAACGGGTACTGAGCTTTCCAGCGCTCGACACGGCTGACGATTGCCTGCGCCTGGCGCTCGCCCCAGGTGGCGAGGTTTTCATCGCTCATTTGCGCCAGGCTGGCCAGCGCCGCCGCACAGGCAATTGGGTTGCCTGAATAGGTGCCGCCCAGGCCGCCTTTGGGCAGCGCCGCCATCAGGTCCTGTCGCCCCACCACCGCCCCCAACGGCATGCCGCCGGCGATGCTCTTGGCCAGCAGCAGCAGGTCTGGTTCGATGCCCAGGCGTGGGAAGGCGAAGCGCTGGCCGGTGCGGCCGAAGCCGGACTGAATCTCGTCGATGATGATCAGGATGCCGCGTTCGTCGCAGAAGCGGCGCAGTGCCTGGGCGAACGCCGGGTCGAGGGCGAGAAAGCCGCCTTCGCCTTGCACTGGCTCGAAGATGAAGGCAGCCACATCCTCTACTGCCAGCTCGACGCTGAACAGGCGGTCCATCGCCTTGAGGGCTTGTTCGCAGGTGACACCGGTGTCGGCGCTGGGGTAGGGCAGGTGGTACACCGGGCCTGGCAATTCACCTACCCGTTGCTTGTAGGGGGCCACCTTGCCGTTGAGGTTCAGGGTTGCCAGGGTACGGCCATGGAAGCCGCCATCGAAGGCGATGATGGCACGCTTGCCAGTGGCGCCGCGGGCAACTTTCAAGGCGTTCTCTGCCGCTTCGGCGCCACTGTTGGTGAGCATGCCGGCCACGGGGTAGCTGACCGGTACGAACGCACTCAGGCGCTCCATCAATTCCAGGTACGGGCCGTGAGGGGCCGCATTGAAAGCATAGTGGGTCAGGCGTGTGGCTTGAGCCTGAATCGCCTCGACCACTGCCGGGTTGCAATGGCCCAAATTGAGTACGCCGATACCGCCGACGAAGTCGATATAACGTTTGCCGTCGGTGTCCCAGACTTCGGCATTGCGGCCATGGGAAAGTGTGATCGGATGAACGATGGCGATGGACTGGCTGATACTTTCCTGGTTCATGGGGCACGCGGACCTTGTTCGATTTTCTTATTATCGAAGCGCGCCGAAGTGGTGTTCCGCAAACGAATTATTCGATTGCGATCATTCCATGGATTCTCGAACATGCGCTGAGGGCCACTTCGAGAGCGGCGCTCAGCTCCCCTCGGCCACCCGCTCACGAATCCACTGCACGAAGGCCCTGATCTTGGGCACCTCTGCCGCATGTTCGGCATGGGCGATGAAATGCCGGCCATTACTCGCCACCGGGTGGTCCCAGGCCACTACCAGCTTGCCCTCGCTCAGCTCTTCGGCCACCAGGTACCGCGGAATCAGGGCGATGCCACACCCGGCGATGGCGGCACGGATGCACAAGTAGAAGGTATCGAACCGTGGCCCGTGGTAGCTGTTCTGGCTGTGCAACCCGAGCCCCAGAAACCACTCGTGCCAGGCTTCCGGCCGAGAGGCGCACTGCAGCAGGCGGTGCTCGGTGAGCGTTTCGGCGCTATCGAAACGGTGTTGGGCCAGCAATTGCGGCGCGCACACAGGTACCACTTCCTCGCTGAACAGTTCGATGCAGGTGGCGCCCGGCCAGGTGCCCTGGCCGAAGAAAAAGGCGATGTCAGCCTTGGCCTGCACCAGGTCGAACGGCTCCAGTTCGTTACGGATGTCCAGGTGAATGCGCGGGTAGCGGTCACCGAACCCCTTGAGCCTGGGTACCAGCCAGCGCGCGCCGAAGGTTGGCTGGGTGGCGATGCGCAGCACCTCGGTTTCGTCGCCGTAGCTGAGGATGTAGCGGCTGGAAATGTCGATCTGGGTGAGGATCTTGTTCACCTCGGTCAGGTAAAGCGCACCCGCTGGGGTCAGGTGCAGGCGCCGACGAATACGCTGGAACAGCGAGTGCGAGAGCATCTCCTCAAGCTGCGCGACCTGTTTGCTCACGGCGCTCTGGGTCAGGTGCAGCTCCTGCGCCGCGCGGGTGAAGCTCAGGTGGCGGGCGGCGGCTTCGAAGCACTGCAGGGCGGTGGTCGAGGGCATCAAGCGTTTGGACATGGCAGCGGCATACCGAGCAAAAAAGGAAGAAGTTCATTCCTGATAGGAATCATGTGCTTCGAAAAGGTCGTTTGTTGACCTCGCCCTATAGATTAATACTGACCTGTATCAACGATTACAACCGGTGATGCGAAGAGGAGGGAACTGCACGGCCGGCGACTTAACAAGAACAACAACGCGCAACACGACCTACAAGAATTCTGCTCCAACTTTCAGCCGTCCCAGCGGCGGCCGACCCATTCGAGGGTTCTCCATGGCTTCGCTAGAAAACAAGAAACAGCGTTCCCTGCAGCACGGTCTGACGTCCCGTCAGGTGTCGATGATTTCCATTGCGGGCATCATTGGTGCCGGCCTGTTCATTGGCTCATCCAACGCCATTGCCACGGCTGGCCCGGCCATTCTCATCTCCTACGCCATGACCGGCCTGCTGGTGTTGCTGGTCATGCGCATGTTGGGTGAAATGGCCATTGCCAACCCCAACAGCGGGTCGTTTTCCACCTACGCCTCCGAGGCGATCGGCCCATGGGCCGGCTTTACCATTGGCTGGCTGTACTGGTGGTTCTGGGTATTGATCATTCCGGTCGAAGCCATCGCTGGCGCCGATATCCTGCATGCCTATTTCCCAGGCGTGCCGTCCTGGCTGTTCGCCTTTTTGATCATGATCGTGCTGTCGGGCACCAACCTGGTGAGCGTGAAGAACTTTGGTGCGTTCGAGTATTGGTTTGCCCTGATCAAGGTAATTGCCATCATCGCCTTCATCGTGGTCTGCAGCCTGGCGGTGTTCGGCTTCTGGCCGCTGGCAGAGGTGTCCGGTGTCAGCCGCCTGTGGGAGAACGGCGGGTTCATGCCCAATGGCTTTGGCACTGTACTTGGCGGTGTGCTGATCACCATCTTCTCGTTCTTCGGGGCCGAGATCGTCACCATTGCTGCCGACGAGACCGCCAACCCGAAAGACAAGATCCGCCGTGCGACCAACCTGGTGGTGTACCGTATTGCGATCTTCTATCTGGCCTCGATCTTCCTCGTGGTGTCCCTGGTCGCCTGGAACGACCCGGGGCTGAAGGCCGTGGGCTCGTTCCAGCGCGTGCTGGAAGTGCTCAACGTGCCAGGCGCCAAACTGCTGGTCGACCTGGTGGTCCTGGTGGCCGTCACCAGTTGCATGAACTCCGGCCTCTACACCGCCTCGCGGATGCTGTATTCCCTGGGTGCACGGGGCCAGGCGCTGAGCATGACCAAGCGTATCTCCGGAGCTGGCGTACCCACCGTGGCAGTCATTCTTTCGACCTTGGCAGGCTTTGCCGGTTGCTTCGTCAACTATGTCTTCCCAGGCAAGGTGTTTGGCTTCCTGCTGTCCACCACTGGCGCGATCGCCTTGCTGGTGTACTTGGTGATTGCCGTTTCGCAGTTGCGCATGCGTGCCCGTGCCGACCGAGAAGGCCGCCCGCTGGAGCTGAAAATGTGGCTGTTCCCTTGGCTGACCTGGCTGGTGATCGGCACCATCGTGATGGTGCTGGGCTACATGTTGTTCAGTGACGCCTACCGTTACGAGACGCTGATGACCGCCGGGGTGACCGCGTTCATTCTGCTGGTTTCGCTGACCCAGCGGCGCGGCAAGACGCTCGCACAGACCGCTTGAACAAACGGGGGCGCACTGTGCGCCCCCGACATTTTCATTGGCGTCGCCAAACCTGGGCGCTACCCTCGCAGCTTGCATCCCTTCCCATTCCAACAAGCACAGGAAGCGCATGAACGATCAAGCTCTCTCTCTTCAGGCCCTGGCGGCCCCCGAAGGCACCTGCTACGGCTGCGGCTGCGCCCATCCCAGCGGCCTGCACCTGCAAAGCTACTGGGACGCCGAAGGTGTCCACCTACTGTGCCGGCACACGCCCGACAGTACCTTCATCGGCTGGCCAGGGCTGGTCTATGGCGGTTTGCTGGCGATGTTGGTCGACTGCCATTCCAACTGGACTGCAATGGCCCACCACTACCGTGCCGAGGGACGCGAACCTGGCAGCCTGCCACGCATCGATTGCGTTACCGGCAGCCTTGGCCTGAACTATCTAAAGCCCACCCCCATGGGCGTGGAGCTGTTGCTCAAGGCACGAATCGAAGGCGAAGTAGGGCGCAAGACCCGCGTGCTGTGCGAGGTATGGGCCGGTGATGTGCTGACTGTCAGCGCCGACTCGGTGTTCGTGCGTGTCGACACCGAGCAGCTCAAGCTGAGGGCGCATGGCCAAGCGAGCTGAGGGCAACGAACGAATGACGTACAGGTGATGGTCAGCCAAACGGGATGGCACTACAGTGATAGGCCCAATCCCCTGGCACAGGTTGACCATGACCGATCTCAGCGCATTCCCCATCACCCGCAAATGGCCCGCGCAACACCCCGAGCGCCTGCAGCTGTACTCCTTGCCCACGCCCAACGGCGTGAAGGTATCGATCATGCTGGAGGAGATCGGCCTGGCGTACGAGCCGCACAAGGTCAGCTTCGACACCGATGACCAGCTGAGCCCCGAGTTCATCTCCCTTAGCGCCAACAACAAGATCCCGGCGATCCTCGACCCCAACGGCCCTGGCGGCAAGCCGTTACCGCTGTTCGAGTCTGGGGCGATCCTGCAGTACCTGGCGGAAAAGAGCGGGCAGTTGCTCAGCCAGGATCCGGCAACCCGTTACCAGACCCTTCAGTGGCTGATGTTCCAGATGGGCGGCATCGGGCCGATGTTCGGCCAGGTCGGGTTCTTCCATTTCTTCGCAGGCAAGGAATACGAAGACAAGCGCCCACGGGACCGTTACGTCAACGAATCGAAACGCTTGCTGGGTGTGCTCGACCGGCATCTGCAGGGGCGCGAGTGGATGGTCGATGAGTACAGCATCGCCGACATCGCCATCTTCCCCTGGGTGCGCAACCTGGTGGAGCGCTACAACGCCCGTGACCTGGTGGGGTTCGACGCATTCAAGGACGTGCAACGGGTGCTGGCCACCTTCCTTGAGCGGCCAGCGGTACAGCGCGGCCTGAAAGTCCCCGCGTGATGTTGGCAGGCCTGGCCCCTGTCGTCGGTGAGCCAGGCCGTTTCCATTCAGAACACGTGGGTCAACAGCCAGTAAAGGCACCCGGCCAACAGCATTGCCGCTGGCAAGGTCAGTACCCATGCCATCAGCAGGTTGATCAACGTGCGTCTCTGGATGCCCGAGCCGTTGGCGACCATGGTGCCAGCTACCCCTGAGCTCAGCACATGGGTCGTCGAAACGGGCAGCCCGAACATATCCGCGGCACCGATGGTACACATTGCAACCACCTCTGCCGATGCGCCCTGGGCATAGCTCAAGTGCGTCTTGCCGATCTTCTCGCCGACCGTGACCACGATACGCCGCCAACCGACCATGGTGCCCAGGCCCAAGGCGATGGCCACGGCGACCTTGACCCACAGCGGGATGTAGCGGGTGGCGTCGTCCAGTTGCGTCTTGAACAGTTGCACATGGCTGCGGGTGTCGGCGTCGAAGGCTACCAGCTGGTTTTTCTCGATCAGGCGGATGGCTTCGCTGGTCAGGTACATGTCATTGCGCACGTTGGCCATGGCTTCGGCAGGTACACGTTTGAGTGACCCGTAACCTTTCACCTCCTCGCCGATCATGCCGGTCAGGGCGGCGAGTGCGGGTACCAGTTGAGGGTTGGCCTTGGGTTCGGTGATGAACGTGGTCAGTACCTGTCGCGGGTCTGCCGGGGTTGGCTGCGGGTTGCTGCGCACCAGCGCCTGGCGGGTTACCTCGGCGACGGCGGAGAACTGCAGTGCCTGTTCGCTGGGCATGGTTTTGTTCAGCGCATAGGCCATCGGCAGGGTGCCCACCAGAATCAGCATGATCAGGCCCATGCCCTTTTGCCCGTCGTTGGAGCCATGGGCGAATGAGACGCCGGTGCAGGTCAGGATCAACACGCCGCGGATCCACCAGGGCGGCGGTGTCTGGCCTTCGGGGGCCTGGTACAGCTCCTTGCGCTTGACCAGCGCACGCAGGGCCAGCAGCAACAAGGCCGCACAGGCAAAGCCGATCAGTGGCGAGAACAGCAGGGCGTAGCCGACCTTGCTGGCTTGGCCCCAATCCACTCCACTGGTACCGTCACGTCCGTGCATCAGTGCGTTGGCCACACCAACGCCGATGATTGAGCCAATCAGCGTATGCGACGAGGACGCCGGCAGGCCTAACCACCAGGTGCCCAGGTTCCAGATAATCGCAGCCAGCAGCAACGCGAAAACCATGGCGAAGCCTGCCGTCGAGCCCACTTGCAGAATCAGCTCTACCGGCAGCAACGCGATGATGCCGAACGCCACCGCGCCGCTGGAAAGCAGCACACCCAGAAAATTGCACAACCCCGACCACACCACGGCCACTGGTGCCGGTAATGAATGGGTGTAGATCACCGTGGCCACGGCATTGGCGGTATCGTGGAAGCCATTGACGAACTCGAAACCAAGAGCAATCAACAGTGCCAGGCCCAGCAGCAGAAACGGCGTGACCGTGGTGATCACCGTGCCGCTGGCGCTGACGTCCTGCTTGAGACTCCAGGCGGTATAGGCGAGGCCGACCATGAGCAGGCCGAAGAACAGCAAGAGCGTGGCGCGCCCCGGTTTGTGGGTTAGCTGGGGGCGGGCATCGCGTTGAGCCAGGTGCGGCTGGCTGGCCAGTGATGGGGTTGCCATGGGGGCTCCGGTG
Organism: Pseudomonas sp. NBRC 111131; assembly: GCF_001320525.1. NCBI lineage: Bacteria > Pseudomonadati > Pseudomonadota > Gammaproteobacteria > Pseudomonadales > Pseudomonadaceae > Pseudomonas > Pseudomonas sp. NBRC 111131. The sequence goes on from NZ_BCBH01000025.1 coordinate 17,963, forward strand.
GCGTCGGGCAAAGGGGCCGAAGGCTATGAGAATAGAAACAATTGGTTACCGGTACGTGACCTCGATCAATGAATTACCTAGGCTCAAGACAGGTGGTCATAGCAGGAGAATCCCATGATCCGCTGCAAGCGCGTCTATGGCGCAGTCGAAAAGGAGGATGGCCAGCGCGTGCTGGTCGACAGGCTGTGGCCACGTAATCTTCGTAGGGAAGCCCTGCATGGCCAGTGGTTGCGCGAAGTGGCGCCGTCAACCGATTTGCGCAAGGCGTTTCACCAGGGCGAGGTGGATTTCGCCACCTTTACCCAACGCTACCACCTGGAGCTGGCGGCGCACCCCGAGCACTGGTATCCGTTGCTGGACCTGGCGGCCAAGGGTGACCTGACCCTCCTTTTTGCCGGCCAGGATACCGAGCACAACAACGCTCAGGTGCTGGCCGCTTGGCTTAAGGATGAGTTGGAGCGGCGCGGGCCGGGCAGTTCGCCGGTGTGTTATGCCCATTGAGCTGACCCCCGCCAGCGATGCCCACTGCAGCTTTGCCCGCGACCTGACGCGTCGCGCCATGCTGCCCTATTACCGGCAGTTCGACCTGTTGTGGGTCGAGGACGCATTCGACCAGGCGTGGGGCTGGCGTGAGCAATGGTTGGTGGTGGATGGCGAACGCGTGTTGGGCTACTGCAGCCTCAGCCAGGATCGCCAGGCGTTGTTCATCCGCGAGCTGCACCTGTTGCCCGAGCATCGCGGGCAAGGGGCGGGTAGCCTGGTACTGGAACAATTGGTCGGCTGGGCAGCGCAGCGGCGGTTGCCGTTACTGCGGCTGATGGTATTCAAGAGCAACCCGGCGCGGCAGCTCTACTTGCGCCACGGTTTTGTGGAAATGGGTGAGGATGGGTGTTTCGTACGGATGCAGCGGGCCGTTGGGTGAGCCGCACTGGCGCTGAGAGCTGCCAGGCCGCCGGGTAGTGGCGCAATGCTGGCTTGCGACGGTTGCAAGCGATGGGCATAGTGACCGTAGAGTCTGCAATTGCTCACAGGGTTGTGAGCATTACCCGATGACGATAAAGGAACAAGGAGAAGCGTCACATGAATGGACTCGGTCCACGCCTGAGGGAAGAGCGTGAACGGTTGGGGATGACCCAGCGCGTATTCGGCGATATAGGCGGTGTCGAACCCAATGCCCAGGGTAAATACGAAAGTGGCGAGCGTACGCCGCGGGTCGACTACCTGGCGGCCTTGGCGGCCAAGGGGGTGGATGCCCTGTATGTGCTAAGCGGTGTGCGCACGCCTGCGCCACTGGAAAGCCTGACCACCGATGAAACCGGCGTGCTCGGTGCTTTCCGGGGCTTGTCGGCAGCCGATCAGGCGGCTTTTCGGCATTTGTTGGGGCGTCTGGTGGGTGAGGGCGGTAGCCGGGAAGCCCTGTGGCCCCAGCGGCTTGAGCGTCAGCCATTTCTGAAGGAAGTTTTGCGCTAGGTCCGCCGTGAAAAATTTTGTTAAGGTGGCGGGATCCAATCGCCGTGTTGACGAGGTGTCTGCTTGATTAGGGTCCTAGTGGTCGACGATCACGATCTGGTACGAACCGGTATTACACGCATGCTCGCCGACATCGATGGCTTGCAGGTGGTGGGTGAGGCGGATTCGGGCGAGTCGGCACTCAAGCTGGCCCGAGAGCTCAAGCCGGATGTCGTGCTGATGGACGTGAAGATGCCTGGGATCGGCGGCCTGGAGGCGACCCGCAAGCTGCTGCGCAGCCACCCTGATACCAAAGTGGTCGCCGTCACTGTGTGCGAAGACGACCCGTTTCCTACAAGGCTGATGCAAGCCGGCGCCGCCGGTTACCTGACCAAAGGTGCGGGCCTGGATGAAATGGTCCAGGCCATCCGCCTGGCCTTTGCCGGCCAGCGCTACATCAGCCCACAGATAGCCCAGCAGTTGGCGCTGAAGTCGTTCCAGCCGCAAGGCTCACCGTTCGACGCGTTGTCGGAGCGGGAAATCCAGATCGCCCTGATGATCGTCGGTTGCCAAAAAGTGCAGATCATCTCTGACAAGTTGTGCCTGTCCCCCAAGACCGTCAATACTTACCGTTATCGGATCTTCGAAAAACTCTCGGTTACCAGTGACGTCGAACTGACGTTACTGGCCGTTCGCCACGGTATGGTCGACGCAAGCCTGTAACCCTCATGTCAAACACCTTTGATGCCAGCGCGTTCCTGGCGACCTGCAGCGGTCGTCCGGGCGTCTACCGAATGTTCGACGCGGAGGCTCGGCTGCTCTATGTGGGCAAGGCCAAGAACCTCAAAAAGCGCCTGACCAGCTATTTTCGCAAGACCGGCCTGGCGCCAAAAACTGCCGCGCTGGTGGGCCGTATCGCCCAGGTCGAGACCACCATCACTGCCAACGAGACCGAGGCCCTGCTGCTCGAGCAGAACCTGATCAAGCAGTGGCGACCGCCGTACAACATTTTGTTGCGCGACGATAAATCCTACCCGTACGTGTTTCTGTCCGATGGCCAATTCCCGCGCCTGGGTATTCACCGTGGTGCGAAGAAAGCCAAGGGTCGTTACTTCGGACCCTACCCCAGCGCGGGCGCCATCCGCGAGAGCCTCAGCCTGTTGCAGAAGGCCTTTTCGGTGCGCCAGTGTGAGGACAGTTATTACGCCAACCGCACCCGGCCATGCCTGCAATACCAGATCAAGCGTTGCAAGGGGCCGTGCGTCGGCCTGGTCGAGGCCGAGGAATACGCCGAGGACGTGCGCCACTCGGTAATGTTCCTGGAGGGCCGCAGCCAGCAGTTGGGCAACGAGCTCAATGCCGAGATGGAAAAGGCCGCCATGGCCTTGAATTTCGAGAAAGCCGCCGAGCTGCGCGATCAGATCGCCTTGCTGCGGCGCGTGCAGGACCAGCAGTACATCGAGGGCGGGTCTGGCGACGTCGACGTCGTTGCCGCTTTCGTCAACCCCGGTGGCGCCTGCGTGCACCTGATCAGCGTGCGTGGCGGGCGAGTGCTGGGCAGCAAGAACTTCTTCCCTCAGGTGGGTATCGAGGAAGAGGTGGCCGAGGTCATGGCCGCGTTCCTGTCCCAGTACTACCTGGGTAATGCCGAACGCGAACTGCCCGGCGAGCTGATCGTCAACGTGGTGCACGAGGACTTCGCCGCCATCAGCGAAGCGCTGCAGACCCTGCGCGGCCGCGAGCTGACCATCAGCCACCGGGTGCGTGGCACCCGCGCCCGCTGGCAGCAACTGGCGGTGACCAATGCCGAGCAGGCGCTCAACGCCCGCCTGGCCAACCGCCAGCACATGGCCGCGCGCTTCGAGGCCCTGGCCCAGGTGCTCGGGTTGGATGAAGTGCCGCAGCGCCTGGAGTGCTACGACATCAGCCATTCCAGCGGTGAAGCCACGGTGGCCAGCTGTGTGGTATTCGGCCCGGAAGGCCCGATCAAGTCCGATTACCGGCGCTTCAACATCGAAGGCGTGACCGCCGGTGACGACTACGCCGCCATGCACCAGGCCCTGACACGCCGTTACGGGCGCATCAAGGACGGCGAGGGCAAACTGCCCGACGTGCTGTTGGTCGACGGCGGCAAAGGCCAGTTGAACATGGCCCGCGAAGTGATGCAGGAGCTGGCCTTCACTGATCTGACCCTGTTGGGCGTGGCCAAGGGTGTGACCCGCAAGGCCGGTTTCGAAACCCTGTACCTCAACGATGTGGCCCACGAATTCACCCTCAAGGGCGACAATCCGGCGCTGCACCTGATCCAGCAGATCCGTGACGAAGCTCACCGCTTCGCCATCACAGGCCACCGCGCCCGGCGTGGCAAGGCCCGGCGAGTGTCCAGCCTGGAAGACGTTGCCGGGGTAGGGCCCAAGCGCCGTCGCGACCTGCTGAAACATTTCGGCGGCCTGCAGGAGCTCAACCGCGCCAGTATCGACGAAATCGCCAAAGCGCCCGGCATTAGTAAAAAGCTTGCCGAGTCGATTTATGCCAGCCTGCATAGCGAGTAGAATGCCGGGCTCAACCCGCAGCCAGTCGTACCGATGAATATTCCAAACTTGCTCACCGTTCTACGCGTCCTGCTCATCCCGATCTTCATCCTGCTGTTCTATGTGCCCTATCACTGGAGCTACATGGCCGCCAGCACGGTGTTCGCCATCGCCGCCGCCACCGACTGGCTGGACGGCTACCTGGCGCGTCGTCTGCAGCAGAGCACGCCGTTCGGCGCCTTCCTCGACCCTGTGGCCGACAAGCTGATGGTGGCCGTGGCGCTGGTGCTGCTGGTGCAGGTGCACGCCAACTTCTGGCTAACCCTGCCGGCCGCCGTGATCATCGGCCGTGAGATCGTTGTCTCGGCCCTGCGCGAATGGATGGCTGAACTGGGGGCGAGGGCGCACGTGGCGGTGTCCAACCTCGGCAAGTGGAAAACCGCCGCGCAGATGCTGGCGCTGGTTATTCTGCTGGCCAACCCACCGGTGGTGAGTTTCTGGGTGATTCTGGGCTATGCGTTGCTGCTGGTGGCTGCCGCACTTACGTTGTGGTCCATGGCGCATTACCTGCTAGCTGCCTGGCCGCACCTGCGCGAAGGCTCGGAACAAAAATAAAACTTTTTTGAATCAAGGGGTTGACGCCGTTTTAGATATCGCTAGAATGGCACCCATCACGACGCGGGAATAGCTCAGTTGGTAGAGCACGACCTTGCCAAGGTCGGGGTCGCGAGTTCGAGTCTCGTTTCCCGCTCCAAATATCGATCTACAGAGTTCCATTGAAGTCTGTAAATCATTGAAAATAGACGCTTCGGCGTCTTTTTTCGTTCCAGGCAAATCCACTCCTATCCATGGGCATCCAGACTTTCCTAGTCTAGAAATTAGTCCATGAAATCCGCATTTTCCCCGTGGCGGTTCGTTGCTGGAGAGGCGCGTTGAGCGTTACGAGCATCTAGCCCTGAATTTCAGGTTCAGGAGCTCGTACATGGCACTCTCAGATGCAACCGCTCGCCAGGCCAAGGACTACACCCTCGGCGATAGCGATGGCTTGTCACTCGGCGTGACGGCTGCTCGCGCAGGGTACCAACCCCTGCACCCACCGCCGGCACCAGCACCACACCCACATCCAAATTGGCAAAGCTTCCTGAGGGCCAACAATTTGGTCAGCAGCATGAGCCGGCGAGGAAACGGCCATGACAATGCCATAGCCGAGAGCTTTTCCAGCTTTTCCAGCTTTTGAAGCGTGAGCGAATCCGATGAAACATCTACGCAGCGCGTGATGAAGCCCTCAGTAATACTTTCGATTGCATCGAGATGGTCTATTCCCTAAACGCCGACACAACAGTGCTATGCAGCTATCGCCGGTGGAGTATGAGAAACGCTATTTTCTGAGCTTGGAGAGTGCTAGGAAACCAGCGGCGATTCAGTGCGCTGGTTCTGCATAGGTAAGAGGTCCTACGACTCTACTTGAAGGATCCTGCATGTTGTGCAGGAAAAAGAGCTGGGGCAGGGCATTTTTAATTCTTTTACTAGAACGTATGTACTATTGAGATTCCGAAAAGATTGGCAGTTTTTTTACTTCCGTCTGTGGGACGTTTCTGGTTTTGAGTTTGATGATTTAAATTGTTGGGTGTTTGTGCATCGGTGCCTCCCATAGTCTGCTGGTTAAATATCATTGATATGGATCAATGCAATGCTGGTGCATTGGTTGCTTCTATTTGGCGTAACCCCATTGGGCCTTTGCAGCCAGGCACCCAGCCGAAGGTTTTTCTGTTGATTGTAGGAAGTTTCCTAGTTTTGTGCAGGGGGTGGCGAAAAATAAAAAAATGGTACATGTTTGGTTGGGAAATATTTCGGGTGTCGCGTTGCTGGCTATAAGGTGAGTCCCATTGCGTTTGCCGATGGGATTGAAATAGATCGTTGTCGGTGATGTCTCTGTCGTCGAGGCCCGCTTTCAGGAGGAATTATGGCTTCAAACAGTTTTCAGAATGAGGTGCCCAAGGCGCGCGTTAATATCAAGCTTGATCTGCACACCGGTGGTGCTCAGCGCAAAGTAGAGCTGCCGCTAAAACTCATGCTCATGGGGGACTACAGCAACGGTAAGGAGCAGCGTCCGCTGTCCGAGCGAAGCAAGATCAACATCGACAAGAATAATTTCGACAATGTGCTCTCTGAGCTTTCGCCAAATCTGAAACTGATTGTCAAAGATACGCTCGCCAATGAAGAGGGTGAGACGCCTGTGGAGTTGAGTTTCCAGCGGATGAAGGATTTCGAGCCCGAGCAGGTTGCTCGACAGATACCGCAACTACGTGCATTGCTGGCGATGCGAAACCTGCTGCGTGAGTTGAAAGCCAATCTTCTGGATAACGCAACGTTTCGTTCCGAACTGGAGCGAATACTCAAAGATGAGGCATTGAGTGACGAGTTGCGCAAGGAACTGGCTGCCCTTGCCCCGCAAGGCGAATGCTAGATAACCATCATTTCGACTCACGGGAAGCGAACACATGTCCGAAGAGCAATCCTCTGCGCAATCGCGTGGTGCCATTGTGCGGGTGGAAGACAGCCAGAATGTCTACCACGCCTTGTTTGAAAAAATAAACCTCGAACCCCTTGAGCAGATGGGCGGTATCGACGCCTACCAGAGTGTGGACGTTCTGTCTGAGGCAACACCCAATGAGCGTGTGACCGCGTCTGTAAGTGTTTTTCTTGAGCGGCTCAAGCAAGTCTCCCCGAAAGTGGAGCGGCTGGACAGGGCCCTGCTGGATGAGCACATCGCCTCGATTGATGCCCAGATCAGCAGTCAGCTGGACGAAGTGATGCACCATCCTGACTTTCAGCGGGTAGAGTCGATCTGGCGTGGGGCGAAGTCGTTGATCGACCAGACGGACTTCCGACAGAACGTCCGCATCGAGTTGTTGGATATCAGTAAAGCGCATCTGGCCCAGGACTTTGAAGATGCGCCGGAGATTTCTCAAAGCGGCATGTACCTGCATACGTATACTCAAGAATACGATACGCCAGGTGGTGAACCTATCGCGGCAGCCGTCTCAAACTACGAGTTTGGCCGTGGGGCGCAGGACATTGCACTGTTGCGGAATATCTCGAAAGTTGCGGCCTCCGCCCATATGCCATTCTTGTGCTCGATGGGCCCTGCGTTCTTTGGCAAGCAAACCATGGAGGAGGTCGCCGCGATCAAGGATATCGGCAACTACATGGACCGTGCTGAGTATATTAAATGGCACGCTTTCGCCGAAAGCGATGATGCCCGCTATGTCGGCGGTACATTGCCCTGTACTTTGGGGCGCCTGCCTTATGGGCCTGGTACGAATCCGGTTCGGCTGTTTAACTATGAAGAGCGGGTCAAGGGGCCGGACCACAGCAAGTACCTCTGGGTAAGCTCGACGTTCGCGTTTGCAGCCAATATGGTCAAAAGCTTTATCGCCAATGGTTGGTGCGTACAAATCCGAGGGCCGCAATCAGGTGGTGCTGTAACTAATCTGCCCATCCATCTCTATGACATGGGTACGGGCAGTCAGGTCAAGATTCCTTCGGAAATTATGATTCCGGAAACCCGCGAGTTTGAGTTTGCCAATCTTGGTTTGATTCCGTTGTCGTATTACAAGAATCGTGACTATGCGTGCTTCTTTTCGGCGAACTCAGCTCATAAACCAGCTATCTATGATACGCCTGAGGCCACCGCCAACAGTCGCATCAATTCTCGGCTGCCTTATGTATTCCTGCTTTCTCGCATCGCGCACTATTTGAAGCTCATTCAGCGTGAAAACATTGGTACCACCAAGGACCGTCGCCTGTTGGAACTGGAATTGAACAGGTGGATTAGCGGCCTGGTTACTGAAATGACGGACCCCGGTGATGACTTGCAGGCGTCTCATCCGCTGAGAGAGGCGAAGGTGGTTGTCGAAGATATCGATGACAACCCAGGCTTCTTCAGGGTCAAGTTGTTTGCTGTGCCGCATTTCCAGGTTGAGGGGATGGACATCAACCTGTCGTTGGTTTCTCAGATGCCGAAAGCTAAATCCTAACGACAACCCAGGAGCTTCTCATCGTGATCGATCGGCCTCTGTGGGCGTCCGGTGTGGTGTTGTCTGCGCAGCAGTTTCAGCAGCAGGCCCGCTTTGAATCGTGGACCAACCATGCTGTTGCTTCATTGGCATGGGTTCATCCATGGGGTATCAGGGCAGTCGCATTTGATGCGGATGCCCTGCAGCTGGGCAAACTCCTAGCCACTCGGCTGCAGGTGTGCATGCCCGATGGAACACTGATTGACACGGATCGGCTGGATCGGCTTCCCAGTGCCCTGGAGCTGTCCCGGGCGTTGCCTGACGCCCGTCAAGCGGCAACGGTGGTGCTCGCTTTGCCGCTGGAGCAGGCCAATGGCAACAATTGCCTGTTCGAGGGTGGCAGAGTTGAGCGCCCCGTCAGATACCGTCAGGTGTGGCGGGATGTTCAAGATCTCTACACCGATGAAGTGCAGTCCATCAGCGTGCTCGAACATGCCCTGAGCTTGCGTCTGGAGGATGATGACAATGCCGACTACCTCACCTGCCCAGTAGCGCGCCTGATACGGGATGGGCGGGGTGGTTGGGAGATTGATCCGGTCTACATTCCCCCGTTGCTGAAGTTTGATGCGCATGCTGGATTGTTGCTTCAACTGGATAATTTGCTGACCCAGCTGTCCGCCAAGCGTGAGCGGCTGATGGGGATGCGCCGGGAGAGCAACCAGCGCATGGCAGATTTCGCTGTCGCAGATGTGACGTTATTCTGGCTGCTCAATGCGCTGAATACCTATCAGCCGGTGTTGGCTGACCTTAAAGCACTCCCTGCTCGCCATCCGGAGCTGGTGTACCAGCAGTTGGTGAAATGTGCTGGGGCGCTGTTGACGTTTTCGTTGGACCAGAGCGTCGAGGATCTTCCTGCCTATCAGCATGCGCACCTTGAGACTGTTTTCCCTCCCTTGATGCGTACGCTCTCCACATTGCTGGAGGCGAGCCTGCCGTCACGGGTGCTGGCGTTGGTACTCCAAGCGCGCAGCGCCAACCGATGGCAGGTGGCCCTGAACGATCCCCGTTTGCTCGAGCCCGGCGGGGCTGACTTTTACCTGTCGGTGCGCTGTCGGCTGCCCGCTGTGCAAGTGCAAAGCCAATTCCCACGGTTGTGCAAGATCGGCTCGCCTGATGATGTGGACTATCTCGTCAATGCAGCACTCGATGGCGTTCCCTTGAAACCCCTCAGCCATGTGCCTGCGGCGATACCTTTGCGTTTGGAGAACCAGTACTTCGCACTGGACCTGGAGCATGAGAAAGGGCGTGCCATGTTGGCGGACGGCGTATGCGCGCTCTATGTGCCGAGCGTGTTTCAGGACGCCACACTTGAGTTGTTCGCGGTGCTGCGCTCATGAGTCTCGTTCAGCAGATACCCGGCGCAGCCAAGGCGGATATCGACGCCCTGCTACAGGATACCTACTTGCTAGTCGTCGAGTTGCGTCACGGCACCGGGGCACATAGTAGCCCGGAACTTTGGCCGCGTTGCGTGGCGGATGTCGAGCATGTTCGGGCCTCCCTTCAGGAGGATGGCCTGGATCGCCATAGCATCGAGCTTATCAGCCATGCCCAATGTGCCTTGCTGGATGAAACAGTGCTTGCGTGCGCTGAAGGTAAGGCCCATGAGGACTGGGCAATGGAGACCCTGCAGGCCAAGTTTTTCAGCAGTCATCAGGCGGGGGAATCGCTTTATGAAGACATGCGTACCGTGCTGCGGGAGGCCTCTGCACACCCTTATGTCTTCACGGTCTTTCAGCGGGTGCTGATGCTGGGTTTTCGGGGGCGCTACCGCGATGTGAATCACCCAGAGCGACAGCAACTGTTCGCTGCAATCGATGCGCATGTACCGCCCCTTGACTCAAGTCAGTCCCTGGTCACCCAGATAGGGCGTGCTTCATACCTCCCGATGTGGGGTTGGCTGCAGTCTCCTCTGGTCCACGTGGTAGCCGCATCTGGCCTGCTGATAGGCCTCTGGTGGGGGCTTGACCATACGCTGGGTGAGGCAGTGGCCTCGCTCCTGCCGGTGCAGGGGTGAGCGGGGTGCAACTGAGACAGGAGCAGGGGCTCTGGCTATGGGCCGGAACATTGTCCTTGCTGCTCATTGCCATGCTCCCGCTTGCTGTTGAGTGGCAGCTCACGACCGCCGTGGGTGTCACGGGCGCAGTATGGGCAGCGTGGCGCCGAAGCAGGCGTATTGCCGGCGGCGAGGGGCATGAACTGCAGTGGTGCAAGGGCACTAGCCTACCTGCTGGGTCCTACCGGCATCCGGTTGTCCTGGTGGTAGGCGATTGTCTGGCTGAGCTGTTTGGTCCTTTACCCGCTGAGCAATGGGCGTTGCGGGTAACCGGGGAGGGTTGCTATGTCCGGGGGCCCGACGCGCAGAAGCTGCGCACGACGGTTGCCAGTTTGCTGCTGCAAAGGCCTGAATGGAATGAACAGCTGAGTGTCATGTGGGTGGTGGATCCTACCCTCCATGCAGATGTTGCAGTGTTGGCGAATGAGCTGCGCAGCGTGTACCGCCAGGTAGTGAGGTTGCGCGAACGTGGTCGCCCACTGTCGCTGCTGGTGGTGGGCTATTTCCAGAGCACTTCGCAGGCTTCGGCCTGGTTTACCTGGGCAGCGGCCAAATCGAGCGTGCAAGTGCATGAGTCAGGTGTGTGCATGAGCCTGGCGCAATGGCAGGGGTGGAGCGCGGATCCTGATCTGCGGGCTGCTCGACTACGAGACACGGTGCAATTGAACGCTGCTGCTGGCTGGTTGAACGACGTGTGTATGTCGCAAATGCGCGTGCGGACTTCTCGTCAGGAGATCGCAGCCACCACCGTTGCTGTTGCATGGGCACCCAACTCCGGCAAGCGCCATGACAACAACCTATGGCACCGCTGGCTGCAGCAGCGGACCGGGCTGAGCTTTGACCAAGGTGCGACGGATGATGCCAATGCGGCATTGCCGTTCCCTGATGCTCTGCTCCATTTGCTGCCTCGCGGTGCTCGAAAAAGGAGGCAACACAAAACGGCGCTGGTGGGGGTCTGGCTGTTTGTGTTGGCAGCCTCCGTCGCTTTGGTCAGTTCTGCATGGCAGAACACGTTGCTGGTACGCCAGGTCACCGAAGACTTACGGCGCTATGCCACTGCTTCGATGAGCGCTAAGCCTGACAAGGGGCTCCAGCGAGAGGCCGCGCTGGCTGTGCTTCACCAAGATGCGCAACGCCTGGACACCTATTACCGCCAAGGTGCGCCCTGGTCGCTGGGCCTTGGCTTGTACCAGGGCGAAAAGCTACGCCCGTCATTGCTGGCGGTCATCAACGGCCACCGTATCCCGACGATGCCTCAGGCTTCGCCCGACAGGCCTCGAATGGTTCGCTTGGACAGCCTCTCGCTTTTCAGCAGTGGCAGTGCGCAGCTGAAACCGGATTCAACCAAGACCCTGGTCACTGCATTGGCGGGCATCAAGGCCCAGCCAGGTTGGCTGATTGTGATCACGGGGCATACGGACGCGACGGGCAGCGACGAACAAAACCTGCGTTTGTCACGAGCACGTGCGGCTGCAGTACACGACTGGATTCAACACATGGGTGACATCCCCAGCAACTGCTTCGCGGTGCAAGGTCTGGGAGCCAGCCAGCCAGTTGCAAGCAACGACACGGAACAAGGACGGTCGGCCAATCGCCGAGTTGAGATTCGCCTGGTACCGGAGGCGGGGGCCTGCCTGTCCTCGACTGCGGCCTCTGGGCTGCAACCCCTGTCGCATTCCGCGACCTCCAACATTTGAGAGGACTTTCTAAATGGCTATTCCTGTTTACCTGTGGCTGAAAGACGATGGCGGTGCCGATATCAAAGGATCGGTCGATGTCAAAGACCGCGAGGGCAGTATTGAAGTGGTCGGTCAAGATCATGATCTTTATATTCCCACCGATAACAATACTGGAAAGTTGACCGGCACGCGCATTCATACGCCGTTTGTTTTTACAAAAGAAATCGATGCATCCTCCCCTTATCTGTACAAGGCCGTGACAACCGGACAGACGCTCAAAGAAGCAGAGTTCAAATGGTACAAAATCAATGACGCTGGCCAGGAAGTTGAGTACTTCAACACCACGCTGGAGAACGTCAAGGTCGTGAAAGTTGCACCCAAGATGCACGACGTAAAAGACCCGGCAAAAGAAAAGCATAACCATCTGGAGTTGGTCGAACTTCGCTACGAAAAAATTACCTGGACCTACAAGGATGGAAACATCATCCATGCTGACTCTTGGAATGAACGGACCACCGCCTGATAAAGCTCGGCCGTCGGTCAGCATTTGCTGATGGCCTCCAGTGTATTGGGTTGAGCGTCCGCGCGCGGGCGCTCAGCCAAGTACACCTCGGTTTCAAATACGTCCACTCACGACGTTACGTTGGTCATTGACGACAAGGATGCCCTGTATGGCACATGATCCTACCCGCTTGCTCCGCCGTCTCAACGCTTATTGCACCCAGGCACTGACGGCGGCAGCGTCGTTGTGTCAGGCACGCGGGCACAGTCATATCAGTATTGAACACTGGTTGTTGAAGTTGTTTGAGCAAGGCGATGGCGATCTGGTGGTCATTGCCCGTCGCTACGGGTGGGATGTGGATGCCATGTGGCAAGGATGGCTTGAGTACTTTGATACCCTGCCGCGCAGCGTACTCAGCAAGCCCCAACTAAGTCCCGAAGTACAGCAACTGATCAGCAGCGCCTGGCTTCTGGCATCGATGGATCGCGACTGTGAGCAATTGCGCTCCGTGCATTTGTTGTCGGCCTTGGTTGGGACACCCGACTTACTCAAATGCTCAGCCGCTTGGCCTCTATTGGGTATAGGTTCAACACAACTGCAACAGGTGGAGGCCCTGCTTGAGTCGGATTCGGAAGAAAGGCAGTCGGTGCAGACCGTGTTGTTCAACCCCTCGACAGGACGCAGGGCCAAGCCAACAAGCGCCGCAGATAGTGATGTGGCACAGCCAGCGATACTCGATCAGTTCAGCCATGATGTAACCGCCAAGGCGGCAGCGGGGCAGATCGATCCGGTCTTCGGACGTGACGATGAAATCCGTCAGGTGATTGACGTACTGAGCCGTCGCCGCAAGAACAACCCCATCCTGGTAGGTGATCCTGGTGTCGGAAAAACCGCCCTGGTTGAGGGGCTTGCTTTGCGCATTGCCAGCGGCGAAGTCCCAGATAGCCTGAAACCGGTGAGCATCCGTACGCTGGACCTGGGGCTGCTTCAGGCTGGAGCCGGGGTCAAAGGTGAGTTCGAGCAGCGGCTCAAGAACGTGATCGATGCCGTCCAGCAATCGAAAACACCCATCCTGCTATTTATCGATGAAGCGCATACCCTGATCGGTGCTGGCAACCAGGCTGGGGGCGCTGATGCTGCAAACCTGCTGAAACCTGCCTTGGCCCGTGGCGAGTTGCGTACCATCGCTGCCACGACCTGGAGCGAATACAAGCAGTACTTCGAGCGCGATGCTGCGCTGGAGCGGCGCTTCCAGCTGATCAAGGTGGACGAGCCGGATGATGCCAATGCTTGCTTGATGCTGCGTGGGCTAAAAGCGCGATACGCCACCTATCACGGTGTGCACGTTCAAGACGTAGCCGTGCAGGCGGCGGTTAGTTTGTCTCGGCGTTTTCTGACGGGGCGCCGCCTGCCGGACAAAGCGGTTGACCTGATAGACACCGCGTGCGCACGCGTTCGCATGAGCCTCGATTGTGAGCCGCAGGCGCTGGTCCAGCTGAAGTCGCAAAAGACGGCCCTGACTGCAGAGCGAACTGCGTTGGCGCGGGATGCACAACTTACCGGCACGGTGATTGAACCCCGCCTTGCGAAGATCAACGCCCAGTTGGTTCAACTGGAGAGCCAGCAGGCCGCGCTGGAGCTGCAGTACCAACAAGAACTTGAACTTACGAAGCAGTTGCTCAATGTCCGTAAGGCCGAACAGGTCGATACAGCGGGCTGCGCGCAGTTACAAAAAGAACTGAGCTACGTACAGGGGAGTCGGCCGCTCCTATCGCTGGATGTTTGCGCCCGCAGTGTGGCTGAAGTGATCGCCGATTGGACGGGGGTGCCCCTTGGCAGCTTGCTCAAGGACGAACAAGCCAACTTGTTGAACCTGGAAGATCAGCTGGCCGAACGCGTTGTTGGTCAGGCCTCGGCCCTGCTTGCACTCGCTCAACGCCTACGTGCCGCGCGAACAGGGTTGACGAGCGACAACGCGCCGATGGGCGTTTTCCTGCTGGTCGGCACCAGTGGCATCGGCAAGACGGAAACGGCGCATGCTCTGGCCAGTAGCCTGTTCGGCGGAGAAAAGTCGCTCATCACCCTCAACATGTCCGAGTACCAAGAGGCGCACACCGTCAGCCAACTGAAAGGGTCACCGCCTGGTTATGTTGGCTACGGCCAAGGTGGTGTGCTCACCGAGGCCGTTCGCCAGCGCCCCTACAGCGTCGTGTTGCTGGACGAAGTCGAGAAGGCCCACCGTGATGTGCTCAATCTGTTCTACCAGGTGTTCGATCGCGGCTTTATGCGTGATGGTGAAGGACGGGAGATCGATTTTCGCAATACCGTCATCCTGATGACCTCCAACCTGGGCAGTGATCTGCTGCAAGGTTGGGTGGAGCGACAGCCAGATATCGAAGACGCCGCACTGCATGACCTGTTGCGGCCCGTGCTGCGCGCGCACTTCCAGCCGGCACTGCTGGCGCGCTTCCAGACATTGATCTTCCGCCCACTGGATGCGCGTGCGCTCAAACGGATTGTCGCGTTCAAACTCGATCAGGTTGCCAGGCGTTTGCAGCGTCATTACGGCTTGCAGTGCGAGATGGACCACTCGCTCTACGAAGCCTTGGTCGCCGCCTGCCTGCTGCCTGATACCGGCGCTCGCAATATCGACAGCTTGCTGAACCAGCAGATCCTACCGATTTTGAGCCAACAGCTGCTGCAGCGCCAAGCCCTGGGGCAGCCAACTCAAACGGTAACGCTAGGGTACTGCGAAGACGCCGGCATCAGTTTGAGCTTCTCGGATGAAAACGATGCAGCGTTGCAGGCTGCCGAGAGGGCTTGATCATGGCGAAGCCAGTATTTAGTTTCACCCATAATCACTACACGCTCGAAATCGCTGAACTGGATGCGGTTGAGCTCGATGTACTGTCCTTCAAAGGCGAGGAATGGCTGAGCCAACCGTTCAAGTATACGGTGGCGTTTACCTCCCCCACGCAGGACATCGATGCTGCCAAGGTCCTCGGGAAGGATGCCAGTTTTCAGATGGGTTCGTCAGGGCAGACGCAGCCCAATCCGATCCCCGCCGCAGCGTCACGCACGTTGCATGGCGTGATCACAGGGTTCAAGCGCATCTCCAGCTCCAAGGATGAAGCCCGTTATGAGGTGACCCTGCAGGCACGACTGGCGCTGCTCAGCCGTGGCAAACAGTACCGGATTTACCAACATCAGTCGGTTCCGGAAATCGTCGAAAGCATCTTGCGTAGCCGCCACCAGTTCGAAGGTCAGCACTTTTTGTTCGACCTGGTTCGCGAGTACCCCAAGCGTGAACAGGTCATGCAGTACGGTGAAAGTGACCTTGCCTTCATCAGCCGTTTGTTGGCAGAGGTTGGCATGTGGTACTGCTTCACGCACAACGACAAGCTGTCGATTGATGTTGTCGAGTTTCACGATCACCAACGCCATTATCAGTTCGATGTCAGCCTGCCCTATCGGCCGTTGTCGGGCCTGACCAGCAGCGGGCAGGATGGCGTTTGGGCGCTGCAGGTCAGCCATGAGGTGGTGGAGCAGCACATCAATGTTCGTGCTTATCACCACCGCGATGCTGCGGCTTCCCTGGAGGGGGGCGTGGATCATAGCCGGGGTGCGACCGCTACGTACGGCGAGGGCTACCACTACGGCGAACCCTTCACCGCGCTGGGTGACGCAATTGCCCAGGATGAGGAATTGGAGAGTGAAAGTGGCTACTTCTACGCGCGCTTGAACCATGAACGCTTCCTCAACGGGCAAACCCGCTGCAGTGGCATCAGCAGCAGCGTGACACTCGCCCCAGGGCAAGTGGTCACAATCACTGATGGGGCACCGCAGGTCTTTGAGCCTGGGGTCGTCATAACGCATCTGACCGTCGAGGCTGCACGGGACCGTAGTCTGGAAGTCACCTTCGAGGCGATTCCCTACTCAGAGTCGATATGCTTTCGACCCCCACTGCCGAACAAGCCACAGATCGCGGGCACGGTGCCGGCGCGGGTCACCAGTACCCAGCAGAACGATCCTTATGGCCATATCGACCTGGAGGGTCGCTACCGAGTGAGCTTCCTGTTCGATCGGGACAGTTGGAGAGCGGGCGAGGAGAGTGTTTGGCTAAGGCTGGCGCGACCTTATGCGGGGGACACCCATGGCCTGCACCTGCCGTTGATCTGCGGCACCGAAGTGGCGGTGGCGTTCGAGCAAGGCGACCCGGACCGGCCCTACATCGCACATGCCCTGCACGATAGCCAGCACCCCGACCATGTCACGCTGCGCAACTACAAACGCAACGTGTTGCGCACACCCGCGAACAACAAGTTGCGCATGGACGATACGCGGGGGCAGGAGCACGTCAAGCTCAGTACTGAACACAGTGGTAAGAGCCAGCTCAATCTGGGGCATCTGGTCGATGCCGATCGCCGGCCTCGCGGGGAGGGCGCGGAACTGCGCACCGATGGGCATGCCGCGATCCGTGGCGGCAGTGGCATCTTCATCAGTGCTGATGCTCAGCCTCAAGCCCAAGGGACAATGCTAGAGATGGGAGCAGCGTTGGCTCAGCTCAATAACGCTCTGGCATTGGTGAACGCACTGGCGCAAAGCGCAGCTGTGTCGGGAGCGTTACCAGCTGATAATCAGGCCCAACAGAGCCTGCGGGAGGCATTGGCGCGGCTCAAAGATTCGGGACTCCTTGCCTCGGCACCTGCCGGGATAGCTATGGTTACACCTGCAAACATCCAACTATCGGCAGAAAACTCTATTACAGCTACGGCTGGTGATAGTGCTGACTTCAGCCTATTCAAACGTTTTAGCGTGGCCGCAGGTGAGGCAATCAGTCTGTTCGCCCAAAAGTTAGGGCTCAGGTTAATTGCGGCTCGTGGCCCTGTGGACATTCAGGCACAAAGCGATGCGATGACGTTACAAGCAGACAAGGAACTTGCTTTGAATAGTAGTAATGGCGAGATCGTTCTCAATGCCCAACACGGCATCACTCTGGTTAGCAGAGGTGCCTATATCAAGATAAAAGACGGATCTGTTGAGATCGGTGCCCCGGGTGAACTGCATATCAAGAATGACAATATCGCTTGGGGAGGCACTGCCTCATTGGAGAAGGCCCTGGCGCCGATGATTCTGGAAGATCCTGTTTACATCAATCCCATGCAAGGTGGCTTTCAAGTTAGAGATAAAGTCAGTGACCAGCCAAAACCTTACGTACGGTATCGAATTGAAGCTGCCGATGGCAGCGTGCTCAGAGGTATGACAGATGGGAATGGTTATACACAATCCCACTATGGAATTGATCTTCAAAGCATAAAGTTATTCTTTGAGTAACTTCGGAGTGATAGGAAATGAGCGGTGCGGATATCTCAGTAGCAGAAAACAGGATTTGCAAAAGTAAACCCGTTGTAGTGGCTCATCATCAATCGGTACAGTGTTATTTTTGTCCGGAAACCGAAGAGTTGGTTTTTATTGCTGACAGTGAGGCTGCAGAGTTTGAGGCGCATTGGAAGGAAATGCAGCAGTGCGTAAATGATTTTCATCAGGAAAAAATTAATTACTCCGTTGCAATTGAAGAATATGGAATTGCTGCAGAAACCACAACAGCGCCTGAGGCGTCATTTCATGACGCTGTAGTGCGAGCTGAGAAAAATTTGGAGCTGAAGCGAGAAAAGTTAAAAGAAAAAATTGGTGAGTTTTCTACCCAAGACATGAAATATAATGATGTTGTGGAGCTTGTTCCTGTTAGTGGTCAGTCTGCTAAAAGAAAAGCGGGTAAGAAACGAGCGCCTGTAGTTTATGTAAAAAAAGGTTACTACAGTAAAGGCAAGGATGGCAGAAAACTCCATACTGTGTCGTTGAAAAGTAGTGACAAAAAAGGCGGCGCTGAATGTATCTTTGAGCGACGCAGTGATGGAAAGATTCGACGCATAGACGACAAGAAGCTTAAGCGGCAACTTGCCGGATTGAATTGGCCAAAAATAAAAATTGATCTGAAGGATGTTGTTAAATGGGCAGACCTTGGTTTTGATCCTGAGGCGCTGAGTATGGATTGTTCACTTTTTGACTGGGCAGATAGCTGGAATGCTGCCGCACAAGGTGAGGCAACGTGGGGGGATCATATTGACTTTGAGGGCGGAGCACAGTTTATGCGCTTTGTTTCCAATTTCGGCGCAAATGTTGAAATTGATCCACGTAAGCAACAATTCTCCATCAAAGGAGAGGGTGGCGGCAGCTTGACTGCGGCTGCCGGCATAGCGTCCTTTTCAATTTACGCCCCGGATCGCATCGGATGGGCGCTTACAGTTAATCCCTCTGATGAGAACGAGGTCCCGTTTGATTTAGGGATGATGCGCCTAAGTTTGAACGTTCGCTTGGCCGCATTTATTGGAGCGACGCTTCAGGTGGAGGCTCAATTCCAGGTGGTCAGTAGTGGTGACCAGCAAACCGTCATGGGCCAACCTGGTCGTTTGAGACGTTTCAGTGAAAGAAGAAGCCGAGCTTACGATTTTCATCAGCAGATGAACAGTGAAGATGAAGGGATAGAACTTTCGGCAGAAGCTTTTGCAGGTGCGAGGGCGGAAGGAACACTGACGGGATCACTGCAATGGTTAAAGCCGACGGCGGCAGGGGAAACAAATGGCGGTATACTGGAGACTACTGGAGAGTACGTCGATTTTTGTAAAATAGGACCCAGTATTGCAGGGTTGGCGGGGGTGGGTGCCGGCTTGAGTTTTCATTGTACTTTTATTAATGGGAAGTTTTGTTTTCATTTTGCAGCCTCTCTATGCAAAGGGGCGGGTGCCAAAGGTGGCTTTATTTGTGAGGTGGATGGCAATACCTTTCTGGAGTTTGGTGCTTGGTTGATTTATCAATTGAATGAAAGGAATTATGGTTTTTTTAGAGTCATGGATAAGGCCGCATTTAGAGTGTATACGAACTATTGTGTTATGCAAATGGAGGTCGTTGAAGCTAATGTATATGAGTATTACTCATCCGCAAAAGAATCGATTGAGAAAATTGCAGATGATTTCAAAAACCAGGTTGGTGAATTGGCTGGTGAGACAAAGAGGAGTGTTGATGCTTCGAGACGACGGAATCAGTTAGCTAAGAATGTTATCACTCGACAGTTAGATCTGTTGCGCTACACACCTGAAGCTAAGGGTATATTGCTTTATCTTCTAACGCGTCATGGTAAGTGGGACAATATAGATCCAGGAAACATAGAGTTTTTCGATCGCTACGGTGAACGAAAAGAGGCGGTGCTTTGTGTGCTTAGAAGTATTCAGAGCAAGCCGGAGTGGCGTAAAGTATTGTCTCGTGTCAATGCGCAAGGGAATGGCCCATCAGAGGGGTACGATGAGTTGGACGCCGTCGAGCGGCATGAGCGAAGCTTGGTGGAATTTCTTAAGTTAGGGAGGGATCGAGATAGAGAGTTATATGAAATAAAATATAAGCGAAGCGAATTGGCCATAATTTATGATCGGTTGAAGGAATTTGGTTCTTCTGGTTATGCGCTCGCTATGAATGATACGGTCTATTATAAGCTAAACGTTGGTCGTAATCCGAATTACCCGCGTCGCTGCAAGTTTGGTCCTTGTGGTGCGGGCGTTGCTTAAGTAAATCTAATTGGAGTGGTCGTGAAAAATTTTAAGGTGTCTCTATCTTGTTTGGTTTTTTTGAGTTTGTCAGGCTGCGACCAGTTGGCGAACGGAGTTGATCATAAGGAACTCGGGATAACGCCGATAGAGATGACGAATTTTATCGAAGAGGTAAAAAGGGACTTGGTGTTTGTTGAGGGTGGTGAATATTTGATGGGGGATTATGGCTTACAGTATGGGCCGGAGCAAATGTCTTATGATAGTGATGAAGACAGTCGGCCAGTACATAAGGTAAAGTTGAGCACCTTTTCTATTGCAAGATTTAAGATCTCAAATAAAGAGTTTGAGATGTATCTTAAGAGCAATGGTCTTAATTTGCGTTCTTTTGAGGAGGGGCAAAGACAGGAGGATTGGAAGAACATTCATTCTTTACCTAATTTGCCAGCGCATATGGACTGGTATGAAGCCGACCGCTATTGCAACTGGCTGGCTAAAGTGTCCAATCTTCCTTTCTCATTACCCACTGAGGCCCAGTGGGAGTACGCGGCACGCAGCCGCGGGCAGTTTTTGATGGTGGCCACTGATGACGGTACTTATAAGCAGACAAATGATGGTTTTACTAAATATGGGGGAGGGCCGAAAGGAATTAACATTTCTACTTATCGAGATCGTGAGGATTTTGCTAGACAAATGGGGTGGAGCACGGAGGGGCTTACGCCCTTGCCGGTAGACAGGTTTCCCCCCAATCCGTTGGGCCTTTATGCCATGTCGGATAATGGGCTGGAGTGGGTTAAAGATTGGTATGACGAAAATTATTATCAGTACTCCCCTGAAATTGACCCCCAGGGGCCGGAGACACCAGTGACCAAGGACTACTATGGCCGGGATACAAAAGTTGCACGTGGTCAGGCATATGCCAATCCCAGCTGGGGAGGAGGAGTGAATGTGCACAGAACCCCTAAGAATCCGCATGGTTATGCATCTGAACATAAAATGATCGTGTTGGGCGACAAAACGGCGAGGTGTGTTGTTAATAGTGGCAATCGGATTGAGTAACGGTGATCTCTATATTTCAGGGGGGTGTTTAAATATAGGCTGCCTGAAAGGCGGGTAATGATTTTATTATTTGGTGCTTATTGATATGCGCGGAGTTATTCGTGTTGGCGACAAACTGTCTTCGGGAGGCAAGGTACTTGCCGGCACCCGTGGATTGAAATTTATGCAGCTTGATGTCGCTTGCGTAGGTGATGCTGTTTTTTGTCCAATACCTGGGCACGGCGTGAATGAAATAGCAGAGGGGGATACAGGTTCGAAAGTTAAAGGTCGGCCCATTGCTTTAGACGGTCATTGCTGTTCCTGTGGTTGTGAGTTAATCACGTCGCTTCCTCAAGCAGGTAGGCTGTGAGATGGCAGTTGACCTGAACTCATTACCCGAGAGGCGATTGCTACCCCGGCAACCTCGGCACTGGCGGTGGGGTGTGGTCATCTTGCTTT
The DNA here is from genome assembly GCF_001320525.1 of Pseudomonas sp. NBRC 111131. Lineage (NCBI taxonomy): Bacteria > Pseudomonadati > Pseudomonadota > Gammaproteobacteria > Pseudomonadales > Pseudomonadaceae > Pseudomonas > Pseudomonas sp. NBRC 111131. Next base: position 39,351 of record NZ_BCBH01000025.1, read on the forward strand.
GTTCGCTCGTAATTGGCGGGTTGATGGCCCTGCTTTGGCGGGTGGACAGTTGGCATACATCATTTTGGTTTTGGATCTGCGCATTATTAGGAGTTTTGATTACCGGGTTAGTGTTCTACGCACTGCGTTTGTTGGCGTACGAGAAACATCGAGATTATATAGAGAGCTGGAATGAGAGTCGCGATGAGTTGGAGCGGTCACTCATTCGGCGCGGCCAGCGTACGGTTGCCGTATTGGCCGTATCCTATTGTTCTGGGGCGGGTAATAATAAACTTGCTCAGGCCCTGCGTTTGGGTAGTAAGCCTCTCCAACCTATTTATCTGGAAGGACAAGCCTTGACAATGCGGTTGAGCCAATTAAAACCGTCGGTACAAAATCAATCAAAGTCCGAATACGCTAAGCGTTTACGTGGATTTTTACAAAAAGTTGTACGTGGGTTGGAATCTGATTTAGAGATCGGGGCGCGCAGTCTTGCTGTGGATGTTCGTATTAGGCATAACCAAGTGCTTTGCAATGAAGAGCTTCTGTCTATTTGGTCTGCAGTTACCACCAACCACCGTTTAACTGATAACGTGGTCTTTGCAATGGACGATGATGGCGTAATGTGGCTGGACACTTGGTTGGATGCGCCGGAACGACATCAACTGTTAATGTCCGTTGAAATTAATCTTTTTCTAAACCCCGTTGCTGAACAGGCCGAGACCGTGACAGCTGTGTTGTTGGGGTCTTCGCAGTGGTGTAACACGCAAAAAATTGATTCGATCGCCCTGGTTCATCGCCCTGTCCAACTTGAGTGCGCTGGTCGCTCTATCAAGGATGCAGTTACGGATGCATTTCTTTGGGGGCAACTGCGTGCCGGAGAAGAAACGTACTTCAGTTGGCAGGCTCAGGTGCCTGGTGACGTTTTACGTGAGACAAGTATCGCTGTGAATGCAGCACGTTTCCCTTTTAACGTGGCCAGGTGTCATCGATTGGATGATTCGTTTGGTTTACCTGGATGTGCAGTAGGTAATGTCGCATTAATCGTTGCTAGTGAGTGTGCCAAGGCGGAGGACGGTCCGCAGGTGGTCCTGCTACACGATGCCTCTGCTCAAATTTTTATTGTCCGGCCTGCATGAGATCTTGAAATAGGGATTGATCGTGAAAAAGAAGAGAATCAGCGTCTGGATAGTGATCCTGTGTTTGCTCGTTGCGGGTGGGGTATTGATCTGGGTCGATAATCCCGTAGTGCAGGTGAGGAGTGAGACTGCACGCTTGCAATGGACAGCAGTGTTGTTGATCGGCTGTTTGATATTTCTCTTTCTCGATGGCGTCGGCGAATTGGCTATCCGAATGTTGGGCGCAAGAGATTTTATTGCTCTGATGGGACAAAAGCTCGGAGTCAACCGGACTCGTTCGACTGGCAGTAACGTGGTTTCTAATGCTGAGGATCCTTTCGGCGTACCCGAGTTGAGGGCGCATTTGAAGGGACGCTACGGCTTCTTCTGGCGGCGCAAAATTCGACTGTTGTTGGTGGTCGGTGAGTCTGAGCAGATCGAGGCGATTGCCCCTGGGTTGAGCGAGCAGCGTTGGCTGGAAGGGCAAAACACCGTGCTGCTGTGGGCCGGCAGCATCCAAGGTGAACCGCAAGACGCGTTGCTTTTGCAGTGGCGCGGCCTATGCCGCAACTGTGCGCTCAATGGGGTGGTCTGGGTGTTGAACAAAGACCAAAGCAATAACGTAAGCGCGATGAACGATAGCGTTCGTCGTTTGCAGAATCTGGCCAAAACCCTACGCTGCCAATTGCTGCTGCATGTGTGGCAGGTCTGCGACAGTATGTGGCCGCAGCACGCGCGCGAAATCGGAGCGGTAGGCTGCATGCTCCCGGTACCATTATCGCCAGTGCGGCTCGCCGACCACTTAGGCATGCTCGCACAACCCTTACGTGAGCAGGGTCTATCGCAGCTTCAAAAAGACTCTGATCATGATTTCTTGCTTCGATTGTCACGCGATGTTGCGACCGAGGGTGTCTCCGGATGGTGCGCTGCATTGTCCGCGCTGTTCCGGCGACGCGACGTTTGGTTGCGTGGAGTGTGGTTCAGCTTACCGCTGCGACTCCAGAACAACCTTCGCGTGGATCATCACTGGCCTGAAGACCCAGCATGGTCAGGGATCCTCAACGATCGCTCCGCCCGAGCCCGGCGACTGGGTTGGCACCCAGCCAGAGTCGCCTACGTTTCTGCGCTCGGCCTCGCTTTCATTTGGGGCATCGGCTTGCTGTTGTCGTTTGCGAGCAACCGTGCCGAGGTCGGTCAGATAGCGGCGGCGTACAGCGCTTTGCAGCAGCCTGTAGCAGGTACAGACACTAAACAGGCACTGGGTGAGCTGGTACGCGAACTCTCCCGCCTGGGCTACCGATCAGAACACGGCGCACCGTGGTATCAGCGCTTTGGCCTGAGCCGGTCGCACGAGCTGCGTGAAGCGGTGTGGCCCCTCTATACGCAGGCCAATAACCAGCTGCTCCGTGACCCAGCCGTCGCTGAGCTGGAAAAACGGCTCAAGGCGTTGGTCAACTTGCCTCCGGCGAGCTCTCAGCGGACACAGCAGGCTTACATCTACCTCAAAGCCTATCTGATGCTGGCGCGCCCAGAAAAAGCCGATGCTGCTTTCCTGGCCGAGACCTTGGGCGCTGCCGAACCGACATTGTGGACATTCTACGGCCAGCATCTGCCCGAGCACCCTGACTGGGCGATCAAGGCCAATCTCAGGTTGATCGCCCAAACACGCCAGGTGCTGCTGCGTGAACTGGGTCAGCGAAACGCTGAAAGCAGCCTGTACCAGCAGGTCCTCGACACCGCGGCGAACCACTACCCGGCGTTGGGTTTGCAACAGCTGGTCGGCGACACCGATGCAAGCGCTCTGTTCGCCAGTGCTGAACAGGTCCCCGGTGTATTCACCCGCCAAGCCTGGGAAGGGCAGGTTCGTGCAGCCATTGAAGACTCGGCGCAAGCCCGGCGCGAAGAGATCGACTGGGTACTCAGCGACCACCCCAACGACATCGCCAAGGCGCTGAGCCCCGACCAGCTTAGGGAGCGGTTGACCACCCGCTACTTCCAGGATTACAGCAGTGCCTGGCTAACCTTCCTCAACAGCCTGCGCTGGCAGCAGGGCCATGGCCTGCGCGATGTGATTGCACAGTTGACGCTGGTGAGTGACGTGCGCCAGTCACCATTGATCGCCTTGATGAACACGTTGAGCTACCAGGGCCAGGCCGGCGTTCGTGGCCAGGCCCTGGCCGATTCCCTGATCGAATCCGCGCAGAAGCTGGTAGGGCAAAAAGCAGCACCGATCGTCGATCAACTTCCCCAAACACCCAGCGGCCCGCTCGATAGTACCTTTGGCCCTTTGATGGCGTTGCTGGGCAAGGACACTGAAGGGCGATCAGTCGATGGCCGCCTGAGCCTGCAAGCCTTCCTCACGCGGGTCACCGGTGTGCGCTTGAAGCTGCAGCAGGTGGTCAATGCGCCCGATCCCGAGGCGATGATGCAGGCCGTGGCACAGACGGTATTCCAAGGTAAAGGCGCGGACCTGACCGACACCCAGGCCTATGGCAACCTGATCGCCGCCAGCCTCGGCGCCGACTGGGGGCCAGCGGCCAATACGCTGTTCGTGCAGCCGCTGGATCAGGCGTGGCAACAGATTCTGCAGCCGTCGTCGGCCGGCCTCAACCGGACCTGGCAGCGCGCGATCGTCGATGAGTGGCAGGGCGCTTTCAGCGGCCGCTATCCCTTCGCCGTCACCAGCAGTGACGCCTCATTGCCCATGCTGGGGCAGATGATCCGCGCCGACTCCGGGCGGATCGAACAGTTTCTGGCACAGCAACTCACGGGGCTTCTGCGCAAGGAAGGCAGCCGCTGGGTGGCCGACGCGGGGCAGAGCCAGGGGCTGCGTTTCAACCCGGACTTTCTCACCGCGATCAACCAGCTGAGCCAGTTGGCCGATGTGCTGTACACCGATGGCGGTATGGGCTTGAGCTTCGAGCTGCAAGGCAAGCCTGTGCGTGATGTGGTGCAGACCACCTTCGTACTCAACGGTGAAAAGCACCACTACTTCAACCAGCGAGAAAGCTGGCAACGCTTTCGCTGGCCCGGGCAGGGTGATCATCCGGGTATCAGCCTGACGTGGAGCAGTGTTCATACCGGCGAACGTCTGTTTGCGGACTACCAGGGCACCTGGGGGCTGATTCGTTTGTTGGAGCAGGCCAACGTCACGGCGTTGGATGACGGCGACAGTCGCTTTCGGGTCGTGCTGGATGCGCCAGATGGCCTGGGCCTGACTTGGCATTTGCGCACGGAGTTGGGCGAAGGGCCGCTGGCGCTGCTCAAGTTACGCGGGTTCAGCCTGCCGCGAGAGATCTTTCTGGTAGAGGGCCGTGATACCCCGCAGTACACGCACAATGGGGGCTTCGAATGAGCCTGAAAAGCCTGATCGAAAGCTGTTTGTCCACCAGCGAGCCACTGGTCATTGCCCGCAAACACAGCGAATCCTGGGAGCCTTGGCTAACGCCCATCAGCGGTGATGCACCGGTGGGAGAGGACCCGGGCTACGACGACGATTTCCAGCGCATGCGCGAAGAGGTCAACAAACTCTCCGGGGCGGATGTCGACCTTGTGGCCCAACTGGCGCAGAAGCTGCTCCAGCAGTCCTGCAAAGACCTTCGTGTTGCCACCTACTACCTGTGGGCACGCTTGCATAGGGACGGTGAGTCCGGCTTGGCAGATGGCCTGAGTTTGCTGGCGGCGCTGATGGAGCGCTATGCCTGCGACATCCTGCCGGCGCGTCCCAATAGCCGCAAAATGGCCCTGGAGTGGCTTGCCGGCAGCAGGGTCCTGGCAAGCCTGTCGCTGTACCCTCAGGTGGTCAAGGCTGAAACTGAGCGAACGGTGGCTGCGCTGGTGTGGTTGGAGCACGGCTGCAGCAACTGGCCCGCAGACCAGCGCCCGGGGCTGGACGCCTTGTACGGCGCCCTCAGCAATAGACTCGCTATGTCGGGAGGTGTTGATGCAATCGTCCCGCAGACCAGCAGTGACTCACCGCCGAGAAGTAGCGCCCCTGGCCCGAGCGCATCACCCATCAAGTCCGGTCGCGATTTGCTGGACAGTGGCCGGGGCTTGGCCAGCTACCTGCGTGAACAACCAGAAGGTTGGCTGGCAGCGCATAGGCTGATGAAGAGCTTGCGTTGGGACACCGTGCATCAGGTACCACCGCAAGACGCACAGGGTATTACCCGGCTGGCGCCCCCGCGCGGTGAATACCGTGCCCAGTTAAAACGCCTGCACGTGCAGCAACGCTGGAGTGAGTTGATCGACCAGGCCGAGCGGATGTATGCCGAGGGCGTCAACCATTTCTGGTTGGACCTGCAATGGCATCTGCATCAAGCCTTGAGCAAATCACCCCAACCGCAGGATAGCTGGGCAGCCATCGTCAAACATGACCTGAACATGCTGCTGCAGCGCTTGCCTGGGCTGGACATGCTGTATTGGAACGATGGCTCGGCCTTCGCGGATGAGACCACACGCGAGTGGATCAACCAGCACGTCAGCGACAGCCGCGCCGCGCAATGGCTGCCTGCTGCAGCCTCGGCAACCACCACGGCAACCTGCGAAATCCTCGCGCTGGAACCTGAGGCGCTGGCACAAGCCGATGCTGAGGGTGTCGAGCAAGCGCTGGCGTGGCTTGCAAACCGGCCTGATACGCAGGCCGGGCGGCAACGCTGGTTACTGCGCCTGCTGATGGCCCGGGTGGCCGAGCAGTACGGCAAGGCCGAACTGGCCATTCATTTGTTCACTGAGCTGGATACCACCGCGCACCACCACGCACTGACCCTCTGGGAGCCTGAGCTGATTTTCGAGGTCAAGGCGCGCTTGCTCAAGCTCTTGCGCTTGAAGGCACAGCGCAACGATGCCGACCGGCCAGCACTGGCGCGGCAGATGGAGCAACAGCTGGCGGCGCTGGTAGCCATTGACCCGGTACGCGCTGCGGTGCTGTGCAGCTAACTCACATTGATCAGGATCCTGTTTTGAGTAAGGACAACCCAACCCTACGGTACTTCGATGCCGAGATGCGCTACCTGCGCGAAGCGGGTAAAGAATTTGCCCAGGCGTTTCCGGACCGCGCGGCGCAACTGAATCTGGATAAACCTGGGGCGCAGGACCCTTATGTGGAGCGCCTGTTCGAGGGCTTCGCGTTCTTGATGGGGCGCCTGCGCGAAAAACTGGACGACGATTTGCCCGAACTGACCGAGGGGCTGGTCAGCCTGCTGTGGCCTCACTACCTGCGCACCATCCCCTCGCTGGCCATCGTTGAGCTTATGCCTGATATCAGCCAGATGAAGGGCACCGAATCCATTGCCAGGGGGTTTCAGGTGCTGTCTCAGCCAGTGGGTCCGCAACGTACCCGCTGCCGCTATTCCACGACACAGGATCTGCCACTTCAGCCGCTCACGCTCGACACCGTGCGGCTTGATCACGAGCCTGATGGGCGTGCGGTGCTGCGTTTGCGCTTCTTGTGCGGGGAGATGGCAGATTGGAGCCGGCTGGATCTTGCTCAGATACCGCTGTACCTGAACGCCGATGCTGCATTGGCCAGTGCACTGCATCAAGCACTGACCTTGAAGGTACAGGCGCTGTATGTGCGAATGCCGGGCGAGGCAGAACGCCAAGTACTTGAAGGCCACTTCAAGCCCAAGGGCTTCGCTGACGATGACCGTCTTTGGCCCAAAGGTGATAGTGCGTTCAGTGGCTATCAGCTGCTGCTTGAGTACTTCACCTTCCGCGAAAAATTCATGTTCGTGACGCTGTGCGGTTTGCAATCGTTGTCATTGCCACTGGGCGCTACTGGGTTCGAGCTTGATGTCGTGCTGTGTGAAGCCTGGTCGCATACCTTCACGCCCAACGAGGAGCACATGCGTTTACATGCGGTCCCCGTGATCAATTTATTCCCCCTGGATGCGGACCCGCTCAACCTGGACCCACTGCAGAACGAATACCTGCTTCGCCCCATGCGGCTGCAGGACGGGCACACGGAAATCTATTCCGTAGACAGGGTCTTCGGTTCGAAAAACAGTGTCCGTCAGGACTACGTGCCTTTCAGCAGCTTTCGCCACAAGGGTGGCATGCTCCGCGATGAAGCCCCGGAGCGGTATTTTCATACCCGCCTCAGGCAGGGCGCCAATGGTCTTCATGACACCTGGCTGATCCTGGGCGGGGAAGGCTTTGACAACGATGTGCTGCTCAAGCGCAAAAGCCTGTCACTGCGCCTTACCGGGACCAATGGCCAACTGCCGCGCAAGGCCCTGCGCAGTACATTGCTCGACACTGCCGCGCAATCTACCCAGGCCGGGCTGCAGGTGCGCAACCTGACCTCACCCACGCTTCCATGTTATCCGCCGAATCGTGATCGGTTCCACTGGCGGGTACTGAGCCACCTGGGCTCGAACTTCTTGCCCATGCTCAACAGTGCCGAAGTGCTGCGTGGCACGCTGGCGTTGTACGAGTGGACGGGGAGTGAAACCAATCGCCGTCGCTTGGAGGCCATCGTTGAAGTCAGGCATCACCTTATCCAGCGGTTCGAAAAAGGGTTCCTGCTGCGCGGCGTGGATATCGAGGTGACGCTCGACAGCAATGGTTTTTCGGGGGAGGGGGACATCTGCCTGTTCGGTGAAATGCTCAGCCGGTTCTTCGCGCTGTATGCCGACATTCACTTGTGCACGCAACTGACGTTGATCCTGCAACCGACGGGGAGGTGCCTGCGATGGAGCGAACATCACAGTCAGCGTATTCCAGGCTGAAGGCAGAAGGGCTTTTGCAGGTACTGGAGGGGCAGGTTGCCTCGGCCAACGTGTATCGCGTCTGCCAGTTGGTGGAGCAGGTACTGGCCGATCATCCACCGCTGGGCAGTACCACACACCCGGTTGATGATGGGGTCCGCTTTCGGCCCGACCCAGGCATGGGCTTTCCCGCCAGTGAGCTGAAGGCCATAGAGTTCGACGACGCCTGTCCCGAACGCCCTATAACGATACGAACGCGGCTACTGGGCTTGTACGGCGTCGATTCGCCGCTGCCCACCGCCTATCTGGACGACATCGCCCAGCGCCGTGAGGGCCACGAAGCTGTAGAGGCGTTTCTCGATATCTTCAACCATCGGGTGTTCACCCAGTTCTATCGGATCTGGCGCAAATACTCGTATCCCGCGACTTTTGAGGCGGGCGGGCACGATGCGACCTCACAGTGCCTGTTGGGCTTGATCGGGTTAGGGATACCGGGTACGGCCGAGCGTATCGCCACGCCCATGTCTCGCTTTTTGGCATTGCTCAGCGTGATGCGCTTGCCGACCCGCAACGCTGAGGGCATTGGCGCGTTGGTCAAGCTGCTGGCGCCGAGCACGGAGGCACATGTCACCGGGCATTGGCCGCAACGTGTCGTGCTTGAGCGACCAGCCAGCCTGGAAACGAAAAGCCCGGTAAGTCTTTCCCAAGGCATGCCGCTAGGCGCTGTCGGAACGGATGCGAACAGCCAGTTGCGCCTGTTGCTGCACACCAATGATCCGGAAGAGGCGCGCGAGTGGCTTCCTGGGGGGCAGTTGCTGCTCGACTTGCGGGTGCTGCTGGAGGTGTACCTGGGGTGGCGCTGTACGGCCAAGCTACAGCTGTCGATTCCGCTGCGTCTGCTGCCCGTGCAGGCACTGGGCCGTACGCAAGTCAGGTTGGGAATGACGGCAGTACTGGGCTTGCCGACGGGCGAAGAGGCTACAGCCCACACCGCCACCATCACAGTCAACCTGGGCCGCTATCAAGGCTTGCAACTGAATCCTTGCAACAGGGAGGTAGCGCATGTGGCGTACCGCTTCTAAACGCTTCACGGTCGTGGCGCTGGCCGCCCTGCTGGGCGGCTGCGGCCTCACCCAGAAGGTTGTGGATGGTACCGCTTCTACGGCCCGTGCGGTTTTCTACAAGCAAGTCAAAACACTGCATCTGGATTTCACCGGCCGGTCAGCGATGAATACCGACAGCATCGAGATGAGCGGGTTGTCCGTTCCGGTCCTGGTGCGTGTCTACCAGTTGCGTGATCACCAGGCACTGGACAAGGCAACCTACGACGATCTGGTCAGCCACGGCGAGCGCGTGCTGGGTGGCGACTTGTTGAACGAAAAGGCCGTAGTGGTCAAACCTGGTGCGGCGGCTCAGCTCAGCACGCCTTTGCACAGGCAGGCTCAGTACATTGTCGTGATTGCCTTGTTCCGAAACCCGGACATGGAGGAAAACACGTGGCGCCTGACTTTGCAGCGTGATGACCTCGACCCGGACCAGCCCAGGGTCGTCGAGTTGGGTGACAACCGCTTGATGTTGCGCCCGCGCAGCGAGGACTGAACGCATGATCGAACCAAGCCCTTCGCTTTACGAAACGCTGCTGCAGAATTTCAGCGGCGAGTTGGAGCTGGATCGGGTCAGTGATGATGATCAGCTGACGCTTTCGGTGCTGGACAATCTTCAGCGCATTCTAAACAGCCGGGCCGGAACACTCGCCCACCTTCCGGACTATGGCTTGCCGGATATGGGCACGGTTCTACAGGGGTTGCCGGCCTCGGCCCATGATTTGATGAACGACATCGTAGGCACCTTGCGCAGGTATGAGCCGCGGCTCGCAGAGGTACGCATCGGGTTGCTGCCTCAGCGACGGCCAGGCCATCTGGAATACGCACTCGACGTACACATCAAGGGCGGTAGCCGGGCCACCTTTGGGACCACGCTTGCACCTGACGGGAGGGTGGTTGTGCGTCACCTGAAGCAGCAAGGCTATCTCACCAAGCCATAGACCTACGGACAAGGAGGCCAGATGACGGCGCTTTTTGAAATGCGAATTCGCCTGGGAGGCGACCCAGGCAGTTTTGATGAGTTCAACGTGTTGCGCGGCGAGTTGGCCAAGCTTGATCATCCCGCGTGTCCTGACGTTGACTGGGCAAAAGTTGAAGCGTTGTGCTTGAGGCTCTTCGAACGGAACGGGGTGGAGCTGCAGACGGCAGTGTCCTTTATCCTGGCGCGTAGCTACCGTACCGGGCTCGCTGGTTTGACCGAGGGGGTGGCACTTCTCTCTACCCTCACGAACGAGTGGCCGCGCTTGTGGCCGTTGCAGGCTTCAGCTCGGATGGATCTCATCGCCTGGTTGTTTGCTCAGCTGCATCCCCTGGTTCGAATGCTGGAATGGGGCAGATCGAGTCTGGCGACGCTGAGGGAATTGACCGTTGAGTTGGGGCGGCTGGAGCACCGTCTGGAGCGGCTTGGCCAAGCCCCCTTGGCTTCGCTGAAGGTGTTTCGACAGCAGATTAGCAACGTGATGCAGCGGATGTCGGGCAGCAGGGACGTGCCGATGCCGCTTCCGTTGCAATCATGGGCATCACCACCCGAGCCAGCGCCTAGCCCTCCGATCGCTGCGGTTGTCTCAGCACCACCGACGTACACCTTTGTCGTCGAGCCAGCGGCGCAGAAGCGCGCGGTGTTGCCGTGGTTGCTGACACTGACGGTCACCAGTGTCTTTGTGGGGTGGCTGGGCTGGCAAGAATGGGCATCCAGGCGAGTCAACGAACCCCCCACGCCTGAGCCGATCCAACTCGACAGTCTGAATCTGTTCGATCCGGGCAGTGCCGAACTGAAGCCCGGTTCAACCAAACTGCTGATAAACGCACTGGTTGGCATCAAGGCTCAACCGGGTTGGCTGATCGTTATTTCCGGGCATGCGGATGCGCGGGGTGAGGCGGCCAGGAATCTCGACCTGTCCCGTGCCCGTGCTTCAGCCGTGCGCGACTGGATGCAGCGCATGGGGAACATCCCGGACAGTTGTTTTGCTGTTCAAGGTGTCGCGGCCAGCCAGCCGGTCAGCAGCAACGACACCTTCGATGGGCGGGCGGAGAATCGTCGTGTGGACATTCGTCTGGTGCCACAAGGCACTGCATGTGGCGAGCTGGAGGCCGGGGGGCGTTCGGTGAGAGGTGGCGGGGCTGCGCCAGACGGTGGCGGGGCCTTATGAGCGGTAGCGGTTACCCGCCGGGCTCAAGACCTGTCCGCCCAGGCGCCGCAACGATGGCAACAACTCTGCCCCGAGATGGATCGCTTCCTCCAGGTGGGGAAAACCGGACAGGATGAAGCAGTCCACCCCAATTTGATGGTACTGCTCAATCCGCTCCGCCACCTGCTCATAACTTCCCACCAGTGCCGTGCCTGCGCCGCCGCGGACCAGGCCGACGCCCGCCCAGAGGTTGGCGGACACTTCCAGCTCCCGTGCACCGCGTCCACGGCCCTTGACCAGCCCGGTCTGGCGCGACTGACCTACCGATTCATAAGCCGCCAGTTGCGATTGCGCCCGGTCGATGGCGTCCTTGGGAATTTCCTCCAGCAAGCGCTCCACATGGCTCCAGGCTGCCTCGTCAGTGGCGGCGGCAAACACATGCACGCGCAATCCGAAGCGCAGGGTGCGACCCCGCGTGGCTGCCAGTTCGCGCATGCGCAGGATGCGCTCGGCAATCATCGCCGGCGGCTCGCACCACATCAGGTAGGTCTGGGCATGGGCGGCGCCGACGTGCTCTGCGGCACCGGAGGCGCCACCAAAATAGATGGCCGGCATCTGCGCCCTTGGGTCGATGGGGTGGTCACCGCCGCCGCGGTAGTAGCGCCCGTGATGAGGCGGTCGGCGACCGGACCAGATGGCCTGGAAGGCGTCGAGGAATTCGTCGGTACGGGCGTAGCGTTCGTCATGTTCCAGGTAGTCGCCAAGTGAGCGCTGTTCAAAGCGGCTGGAGCCACTGACCACATGCAGGTCCAGGCGGTTGTCGCTGAGCAGTTGCAGGGTGGCGGCGCGGTGCGCGCTCCAGGCGGGCAGTTCCAGCCCTGGGCGCAGGGTCAGGAGAAAGCGCAACCGGCGCACTTCCTGGGCCAGCACCGCGGTGATCAGCCAGGGGTCCTCGAACCCGCTGGCGGTGGGCACCATGATGCCGTCGAAGCCCGACAGCTCGGCGGCGCGCACGATCTGGCGCAGGTAGTCGAGGTTGGGCTCGCGCTCGCCCTGCTGGAATAGCCCGACCTTGGGCAGGCCGCTGCTGGTCAGGTGACGGCCGTCGCCATTGGTGGGCAGAAACCAGTCCAGCTCGATCGGGCCGCGGGGTTCAGTGGCCATGTCGTTGGCCCTCCTTGCGCAAGCCCTGGCCATGCAGGAGGGGGAGGATACGCTCGCCGAAGCGCAGCACTTCACTGACGGCCGGCTGGTCCTGGATGATGATCTGTTCGATGCCCACGCCGTGCAGTTCCTGCAGGCGCGTGGCGATTTGCTGCGCGGTGCCCACCAGGTACAGTGGCTGACCGGGCCGCAGCTGCAGCAAATTTGGGTGAATTTCAAACTGCCGCAGTGGATGCCGGTTGCGCGTCAACCGGCGCATCGGCGCGCCGCAGGGTTGGGCCTGGAGGTCAGCCGCCAGTTGCCGGGCGGCAGCGTCCCAGGCCTGCTCTTCGCTGTCACCCTGGATCAGGCCGAATGAGCTGGCAAAGCCCAGGCGCCCGGTGGAACCCTCCCGGAGCCGGGAAATTTCCTGTTCCAGCCAACCCGGTGGCGCGGACGGCAGCAGGCACAGGTGAGCATGGGCGGCGATCAGCGCGGCATTCTGGCTGCCATCGAGTATCAATGTCGGCGCGGGCAGCGGGCGCTTGGCGAAGCCAGCGTTCTCCAGCTGGAAGTAACGGCCGCTGTAGTTGAACCCCCCTTCATTGGGGCTCAGCAGGCGCTCGAGGATCTCCAGGTATTCGCCAATCCGCTCGCTGCGCTGATCGCGGTTGAGCCATTCGCCGAAGGTCTTGCGCAGGCTGTGCTGTTCGCTGTCCGGCAGGTGCAGGCGAATCCGGTTGGCACTGATGGACTGCAGGCTCTGCAGCGTGCTGGCCAGTGCAGCCGGCAGCATTACTTCTGCCGGCACGCTGACGGTTAGTTGCACATGGCGGGTATGGGCACACAGCGCAGCCGCCACGCCGAGGCTGTCGGCGCAGGGCGCGCCACCCGGGATCCACAGGCCGTCGATGCCTGCATATTCCACCGCCTGCGCCAGTTGAATCCATTGCCCAGGCGTTGGCACCGGGCTGCAAAATGGCATCTGCCAACTGAATTCAAGGGCCATGCGCGGGCTCCGGGACAGAGAAAGACGAAGGACGGGTCATCATCCCACCGTCGCCCTGGCCTGGGTAGACCGCGGTTGCCAACCCAAAGCCGGGGCGATTTGCTGGGCGATGATCTGCAAACGCTCGAGCACCTGGGCCTGGGTGGAACTTTCGGCCTGGACCACGACGATCAGGTAATCGGCATAGGGTAGTAACGCAGGGTCGTTACGCAGGCTGTGGATGACCTCGTCGGGATGCCCGTGATGGACGTTGAGCAGGCGCAGGTGCTCTTGCAGGTCGATGGCCTGGTCAATCAGGCCCTCACGTTGCAGCCGCGGCACATGGCGCTCGATATCCACCGCCAGCTCGGCTTGGGCGGTGGCCTGGTCGACGGCCGGGAAGACCGCGCGGACCACGCCGATGCGGGGCTTCTCGGTGGGGTGGTCCCAGGCGGCCAGGTACGCATCGGCCAAGGGTTTCTGCACGGTCAGCGGGTCATGGGTCGCCGTGCCGAGCAGAAAGCCGTTGCCTTGGCTTGCAGTATAACGGGCACCTTCCAGGCTGGCGTGGGAGTGCCACAGCCGTCGCGCCAGGCCGGGCGCTGGCGGCTGCAGGGTCAGTTCGCTGCCGGTGCGCAGTGCCTGGCCACCGAGCAGCGCCTGCAACCGTTGTTGATCTTCGGCAAAGCGTGCCTGGCGCTGTTCGGGATCACGCGCGAAGGCGCTGAAACTGTCCAGGTTGGCGCCGCCGCTGCCCAGCCCCAGTTGCACGCGCCCCCCGCTGAGCTGGTCGAGCACACTGGCGTCCTCGGCCAGCCGCACCGGGTCTTCGAAGGGCAGTACGGTGACGGCGGTACCCAGCTCGATATGCCGGGTACGTTCGGCCACTGCAGCAAGTGCCAGCAGCGGCGAAGGTAAGCGGCCAAAGCCGTTGCTCAGGTGATGCTGGGCGATCCAGCCCCCATCGAAGCCGAGGGTTTGGGCAACGTCGAATTGCTCCAGCAGGTCCTGGTAGACCTGATGCGGGTCTTCCCCAAAGGCATGGGTAAGAAAGCCCAGCTTGAACGGTGGGCGGGGAGTGGCGGCAGTCATGACAGGGACAGCTCCTTGGTAGGACGGGCAACGCCGGGGCGCCAGCCGAGGGCCGGCGCAATCTGTTCGGCGATGACTTGCAGGGCGCGAATGGCCTCGCGCAGTGGCGTGCTGGCGGTCTGTACCTGGACGATCAGGTGATCGTGGCTGCCCAGTTGCGGCCCGGCCTGGAGGCCCTCCACGATGGCCTGCGCCGAGCCATGGAGGACGCCGAGGCGGTGCAGCGTTTCATTGAAGTCGCCGTCCAGCGGGCCTTGATAGACGCCGATAAGCTGCTGGCGCTTGAGGTAGGTGTGAATGTCCTGACGCAGCGCATCGCTGTGGGCCAGGGGGAAGACGCCCTGCACCCGGGCGATGCGTGGCGGGGTGCCGTTGTCGCCGGTCCAGGCGTCGCGATAGCGTTGCACTGCTTCGATTCCGGCGTGCGCAGGCAGGTGTGGATTGGGTGCCATGATCAGGCCGTTGCCGCGGGCCGAGACCAGTTCCACCCGCGAGGTGGCTTCCCACAGGCGCCCGCCAAGGCCGGCCGGCTGAGGCTGCAGGCGCAGCCCCTCGGCATTCAGGGGGCCGTTGCCCAAGGCCGTTTGTAGCTGTTTGAGGTTGTTTTCGTAATCGCGGTGGCGCTGTTCGTGCTCGCGGCCGAAGGCACTGAAGGTGTCCGGGTCGAAGCCTGCGCCCAGCCCCAGCTCCAGCCGCCCGTTGCTCAGCAGGTCGAGCACGGCGGCGTCTTCGGCCAGCCGAAGCGCTGGCTCCTGCGGCAACACGATGATCCCGGTGCCCAGGCTGATGCGTCGGGTGCGCTGGGCGACCGCCGACAGTAGCACCAGCGGCGACGGTAAACGCCCCTGTTCACTGGCAAAATGATGCTGGGCCAACCAGCCGCTGTCGAAGCCCAGCGCCTCGGCGGCCTGGAACAATTCGATGGTTTCACGGTAGACCCGCGGGTGGTATTCGGGCTGGTACACCCGGCTGAGAAAGCCGAGGGAAAATCCGCCACTCATGGCTGCTTCTCCTGTGGAATGAGGGGCAGAGCGGTCAGCGCTTGCGCCGCCCCGGCGAGGTCGGTGGACTCCAACAGGCCGTTGAACGGGCTGATGGTCAGATACCCCCTGGCCAGCCAGACCGCTTCATCATCCTGCTGTGCCGAGGTGGCTGGCGGGCTGTACTGAAAGCTGATGCCAGGTTTGCCGGCGAGGGCGGGAAAGAGCGGCGCGAGGTCGTCGGTGTACAGGGGGTCGAAGCCGACATAGCTACCGATGCGCGTCAGGCGCACGCCCTTGATCGCGCTGTCGGCGGGGACGTTGACGTTCAGCCCCAGCCCGCTCGGCAGCAGCTTGCCGTCGGGCTGGCGATGGCGGTCCAGGGCGTCCACCAGCTTGACCACGAGGGCAGCGATCCGCTGCGGGTCCTTGTCCTTGAGGTCGGTGCTCACCGCCAGCGCCGGATAGCCCGAACGGACGGCGACGCTGGCGGCGTTGAAGGTGCCGGAAGCTGCGTTGATGGCGCCCACGTTGTTGCCGGGGTTCGGCCCAACGATCACCAGGTCCGGCGCCGGTAGTATCTTTTTCAAACCCATCAACAGCGCCATGACGGGCGTGCCGCTGATCTCGATCTGAACCTGCTGGCCGGCGCAGGCCTCGCTGCTGCACAGGCCGGTTTCGTGGGTACTGATGTAGTAGCTGTCCGGGTAGGCGGGATCGTTGTCGCGGCCCACGGTGACCTCGCGGCCATAGAGAAAAGCGCCACCCCGAGCGCTCTGTTCGCTTTGCGGCGCAGCGATCTTCACGTGATGCCCGGCGGCCTTCAGGGCGGTGTACAGCGCGCGAATATTCGGATGGCGGTAACCGTCGTCGTTGCTCAACAGAATATTCAGGGCGAAGGCCGGGCTGGCGGCCAGGCCGCACAGGGCCAGCAGCAGGCAGGGCAGCCTCTTCATGCCGGCACCTGCGCCGGGCGGCTGAAGCGGTTGGTCGGCCGTGGCAGGCCGAGGTTTTCCCGCAGGGTGCGGCCTTCGTATTCGTGGCGAAACAGCCCACGTGCCTGCAACAGCGGGATCACCTTGTCGACGAAGACATCGATGGAACCTGGGAAATACGGGAAGAACACATTGAAGCCATCGCAGGCACGTGCCTGAAACCAGGTTTCGAAACTGTCGGCGATGTCTTCGGCGGTGCCGATCACCGGGTTACCACCGGCCAGGCGCAAGTACAACTGGCGAATCGTCAGGTTCTCGTTTCGGGCCAGGTCCAGCACTTGCTCGCGGCGGCTGCCGCGCTGGCCGGGCGGGGTATCGGGCAGTGGGCCGTCTAGGTCGAACCCGGACAGGTCGATGTCCTCACCCAGGGTGTCGGCCAGCAGGCGCAGGCCGAGAACCGGATCTATCAGCGCCTGGAACTCTTCGAATAGCGCCTGGGCCTGCTCGCGGGTTTGGCCAATGAACGGGGTGACACCGGGCAGGATCTTGATGTGGTCGGGGTCGCGGCCCAGCGCGGCGGCACGCGCCTTGATGTCCTGGTAGAACGCCTGCGCTGCCGGCAGTTGATGATGGGCGGCGAAGATCACCTCGGCGACCCGCGCAGCCAGGGCTTTGCCGGACTCCGAGGCACCGGCTTGGACCAGGACCGGGTGGCCTTGGGGCGGCCGCGCAACGTTCAGCGGCCCGCGGACCGAGAAGTGTTCACCACGGTGGTTGAGGGTGTGGAGCTTGTTCGGATCGAAATACTGGCCGCTGGCTTTGTTGCGGACAAAGGCATCGTCGTCCCAGCTGTCCCACAGGCCCTTGACCACGTCATGAAACTCTTCGGCGCGCTGGTAGCGGTCAGTGTGCTCGATGTGGGTTTCCCTGCCGAAGTTCCAGGCCTCGTCGGAGACCACCGAGGTGACAAGGTTCCAAGCGGCGCGGCCTTTGGAAAGGTGATCGAGCGAGGCGAACTTGCGGGCGATATGGTACGGCTCGTTATAGCTGGTAGTGGCGGTGGCGATCAGGCCGATGTTGTCGGTGACCGCTGCCAGCGCGGCCATCAATGTCAACGGCTCGAAGTGCTCACCGCGGGCAGTGCGGCTCAGTGCGTCCAGGTGATGCCCCCATAGCGCTACCACATCGGCGACGAACAGTGCATCGAACCGGCCCCGTTCGGCACTGCGGGCGATGGCTTTGAAATGGTCGAAATCCAGGCTGGCATCGGCCTGGGCGAGCGGGTGACGCCAGGCGGTGACATGGTGTCCGCTGTTGGCGAGAAACGCCCCCAGCTTCAGTTGGTCGGTGCGACGGGTCATGGGTACAGGCTCCCGTGATTGGGTTGATGCCCCGCCCACCGCACGGCGGGCAGGGCCGCGATCAGAAGTTGTAGGTCAGGCCGGTGTACCAGTAGCCGCCCGTGGTGCCGTAGGGCGAGAAGTTGCCGTAGGGGAAGGCACCCGAACTGCTCGGCAGGTTGGTGCGCTCCGGGTACTTGTTGAACAGGTTGTTGGCCCCGGCGGTCAGGGTCAGGTCCTTGGTCAGGTGGTAGTCCAGGTTGAGGTCGGTGATCCAGGCCGGCGAGAAGGTGCGGTCGTAGGCTTGCAGCGTGCCGTACTGGGTGTACTCGCCGTAGCGGGTCAGGTTCAGGCTCAGCTCCAGTTGCTTGAAGGTCCAGGTGGCGCCCAGCAGCAGCTTGGATTCCGGCAGGCCGTGCTTGAGGTTGCCCTGGCGCTGGCGGTCGTAGCCGCCGGTTGGGCCGAGGGCCTGCTGGGCAACCGAGGAGGCATGGATGTCATCGATCTGGGTGGTGTTCCAGTTGAAGCCCAGGCTATAGCGCAGGCCACCCCAGGCCTGGAGGTCCTGGCGGTAATCGCCCACCAGGTCGATGCCACGGGTGGTGGTGTCCAGGGCGTTGGTGAAGTAGGTCACCGACTGATTGGTGGCCAAGCCCGCAGCGGCGAGGATGGCGTCGATCTGCGGGGTGCCGCCGAGGTAACCGGTCTGGGCGATACGGTCCTTGATCTTGATCTGGTAGGCGTCGAGGGTGACCGAGGTGTTGTCGCTCGGTTGCAGGGTCAGGCCGACGCTGATGTTGGTGGACTTCTCCGGCTTCAAGGTGGAGGCACCAAGCGCCTTGGCCACTGCGGAATCGACCGCGACGTTGCGGTAGTCGATCAGGTTGCCGTTGACGTTGCTCTGGGAGGTGGAGCTGTAGATCTGCTGGGCCAGCGACGGTGCGCGGAACCCGGTGCTGAAGGTGCCGCGCGCGGCGAGTATCGGGGTCAGCTGGTAGCGGGTGGAGAACTTGCCATTGGTGGTGGTGCCGGACCCGTCGTTGTAGTGCTCGTAGCGACCGGCCAGGTCCACGTGCCATTTGTCCGTCAGGTCCTGGCCGATCTCCGCGTAGCCGCCGAGGCTGGTGCGGCCTTTCTCGGCGGCGTCCTGCGGGGTGGTGCCAGCACCGGAAATGGTGCCCGGCGCGATCGGGTTGCCGCTGGCACCGGTGGTGAAGGGGCCGCTGGCGTAGGAGGCGTAGTCACCCTTGCCGATCTTGTAGTTCTCGTAACGCTGCTCCAGGCCCCAGGAAATTTGCGTGGGCTTGGCCAGGCCAAGGTCGAAGGCGCGGGTCAGGTCGAGGTTGTTGGTCCACTGGCTGAAGGTCTTCACGCCGGTGTCCACCGAGGTCGGCGAATCGGCGCCGTAGCTCAGGTTGTAGGTGTGGCGCAGGGTGGCTTCGGCATGGTCCTGGCCGTAAGTACTGGACAGGTCATAGTCCCAGCCCAGCGCCGTGCCCTTGCCACCGAAGGCCACCTGAAAGTCGTTTTCGATGAAGCGCAGGGTATCTTCCACCCCCTCCGGGAAGGGCGTGGCAATGCCGTCGAAGCTGGCCGGCTGGTGGAATGCCAGGGGCTTTTCGGAGTTGCGGCGGGTGTAGGTGGAGAAGGAGTAAAGGCTCAAGGCATCGTTGATCGGCAGCTCGGCGTTGTAGCCCAGGCTGAAGTTGCGCGCTTCTGGCAGACCGGTGCCGTAGTAGGTGTGCTGCAGGCTGGTGTTGCCGGCGCTGTCGGTGTACGGCGCGTTGTCGGAGCGGTCGGAGATCTTCTGTTTCTTCACATCCAGGGCAAGGTTGATGAAGCCGTCGTTGGGCAGGGCAAGGCCGACATTGCCGGTCTGGCGTACGGTCTCGCCGTCGCCATTTTCGTAGTTCTGCCCGTAGGTGGTGGAGACGCTGCCGCCGTTGTCGGTCTGCTTCAGCACGATGTTGACCACGCCACCGATGGCGTCGGAGCCATACTGCGCCGAAGCACCATCACGCAGGACCTCCACATGGTCCACCAGCGCGGTGGGAATCATGTCCAGGTCGACCGGCTGCGAGCCGGAGTTGAGGTAGGTGCCGTTATTGAGCAAGGCACTGTTGTGCCGGCGCTTGCCGTTGACCAGCACCAGTACCTGGTCGCCATTCAGGCCGCGTAGGCTGATGGGCCGGACCACCGAGGTGGAGCCGAAGCCGGACGAGGCGGGCTGGTTGAGCGATGGCAGTACCCGGCTCAGGGCCTTGGTCAGGTCGCCTTGGCCGGTGGCGAGCAATTGCTTGGAGGAAATCACATCGACCGGGGAGGGGCTCTCGGCCAGGGTACGGGCCTGGCCGCGGTTGCCGACCACCACCACGGTGTCCAGCGGGTTGTCTGCAGCGAGGACCGGGGCTGCTTCGCTGAGGGCGAGGAACAGCACGCTGTAGGCGAATACTTTATGGGGCGGGCGCAAGGCGCTGCGAGGCGAGGAACGCATGAGGGGCTTACTCCGATGAGGTCAGTAGAGGCGGCTTGTTGGGGCAAGCTCTGGTGAGAGCACAGGAGCAAGGGCTGTGCCAGCCGAGAAAAGGCTTTTAAAACAGTGCATTGCTGGCGGTTGGGGCGGCTGGCTGGTGATTTTTCAGCGATGAACAGGGCAGGGTGTTGGTTTTTCTACAGTGCCGCAGAGGGGGCTCGCCCAGGCTGCTTCGTCGACACGCCCACGCCCGGGCGATGTGCGTTACGCCAGACCTTGCGGGCGCTGGCCTGCAGGCGACAAGGACGTCATCGGTGGTACGAAAGCCGGCCACTGGCACATCACTTGCTCCACCCCTGCCACCACCACCTTTCGCTTTCCAAGGATGCCTGCACATGCCGTTCCCCGGTCCCCGCAATGCCCTCACTGACATACCAGGCCTGACCGTTGGCCACGCCACCGATACCCGGGTCGACACCGGTGTCACGGTGATCCGCACCGATGCCGTCTGGACAGCCAGTGTCGATATCCGCGGCGGCGGCCCAGGCGGGCGCGAGTCGGCGGCTTTGGAGCCAGAAAACATGGTTGGCCAATTGCACGCCCTGGTGTTTGCCGGCGGTTCGGTGTTTGGCCTGGGTGCGGCGGACGGCGTGGCTGCGGCGTTATCCGCCGAGGGCATCGGCCTGCACCTCAAAGCCGGTGCCCCGGCCATTCCCATCGTGCCGTGCGCCGTGCTCCACGACTTGGCCAATGGAGGGGACAAACAATGGGGCCTGGAGCCGCCTTACCGCCGACTCGGTTTCGAAGCGCTGGCCAACGCCGGCCAGGACGTCGCCCAGGGCGCGGTCGGTGCCGGCCGCGGCGCCATGGCGGGCGTGCTCAAGGGCGGCCTGGGCACCGCCTCGCTGGACTTGGGCGATGGCCTGGTGGTCGCCGCGCTGGCGGTCGCCAACCCCATCGGGTCGGTGTACATGCCCGATGGCAAGACCTTCTGGGCCTGGCCGTGGGAGATTGCCGGCGAATTCGGCGGCGCTCGGCCCGTGGGCGATCAGGATTGCAGCGACCCGATCCCCGAGCTGTCGCGGCTGGACGCCATGGGCCGCCTGCAGGCCGGGGCCAACACGACCCTGGTGGTGGTGGCCAGCACCGCCAGGCTGAGTACTGCCGAATGCAAGCGGGTGGCGATCATGGCCCAGGACGGTATCGCCCGGGCAGTGCGCCCGGCGCACCTGCCGTTCGACGGCGATACCGTGTTCGCCTTGGCCTCTGGTGCGGTGGAACTGGGTAGCGGCGCCTGGCGTCAGGTGCAGATCGGCAGTATCGGCTCCGCTGCGGCGGACTGTGTGGCCCGGGCCATTGCCCGTGGGGTGCACGCTGCCCGCCGATGAGCATCAGCGCACGCGCGCAAGGCCCTGCTCGACCCGTTGCCGGGCCTGGGCCGCCAGGCCTGGTAGGTGCAAGGCGTGGTACACCCGTTCGAGGCTGCGGTTGGTTGGCACATCCAGGTTGTCGTAGCGGCGGCGCAATTCCAGCGTCTGCTGTGCCACTTCCCAATCGCCTGCCCGTAAGCGTGCGTCCAGCTCGATCTGGGCGAACAGATCGCGCTGGGCATGGCTGCCGCCGATTTCGTTGAGGCGCGGCAGGCTGCTGGCCAGCAGCCGGGCAGACCGCGCGTAATCGCCACGGGCATGGCTTAGCAGCGCTTCGGCCACCGGCAGGGTCACCTCGGCCCAGGCCGCGCGGCTGAAAGCAGGTGCTTCACGGCTACGCTGATGCAGGGCTTCGAACAGTTGCTGCGCCTGCGGCTGTTCGGCCCGGGCCAGGCCATAGAGGTATTGCAGGCTGAGGAACGGTTGCACCGTGTCGCCGTGGCGCTTTTGCAGGTAGGGCGCCAATGCCTGCCAGCGCTGGCCCACATCGATACCCGCCAGCTCCAGCCGTGCCAGCAGCGATACCGCGCCAATCTGGTCCTGGGAGTATTCCGGCAGAATCCCCCACACGTGCTGGTCGTAGATCGCCAACACCCGCGCTTGTTCGCCCCGTGCGAGGTAGAACAACGCCAGATGCCACCAGTTGTGGGTGTACATGAAGGAGTTCAAGCCGTCCCAGTGCTTGCTGACGCTTTCCAGAAATGCGATCCCTTCCTCGATCCGGCCTTCGGTGAGCATCACATGGGCCAGCGCGTGCTGGGCCCAGGGTTCATCGGCCTGGATCGCCAGGGCCTGGCGTGCGCTGGCCTCGGCGTCGTCGAGCAGGTGGCATTGCTCATAGGCGAAGGCCAGCATGCCGTGGCTCTGGGCGATATCCGGTGCCGCCTGTACCGCCTTGAGCGCGGTACGCAGCAGCGCCGGCCAGTTGCCGCGGTTGAACTCCACATACTGGTTGAGCTTGGCGGCGAACAGGTCGCGAGGAAAGTCCGCCAGCAGGCGCTCGCTCAGGGCCAGCACACGGTCCAGGTCGTCCGCGATCCAGGCTTGCAGCAGGTCCAGGTACAGCGCCGCCCGGGGGTGAGCTGGCGCTACGGCCGCGGCCCGGCGCCGGTACTTTTCTGCCAGCCCCGGTCCTTGCGGCGATTCACTGAACATCAGCAGCACCCCGGCCAGCGCATTGCTCAGGGCTGATTGGGGGTGGCGGTCGGCGCAGCCCAGAATGGCTTCGGCCCGGGGGTGATAGCCGATAAAGCCCGAGACGAAGTCATTCAGGCCCTGGCGGGCGTCCTGGTCGTCGGTGTCCAGCGGGTTGCCCAGATAGTCCAGTGACATAGCATTCCTGTCTGACCAAAGATGGCGTTTGATGGGGGCGGTGTGCGGCAGGGCCGCATGGGCGCGGGCAATCCCCGCAGGCAGATCCAGGAGCAAAGCCTGTGCCAGCGCCGCCCAGGCCGCGAAACAGGCCAAAAGGCCTGCGCGGCGCTGCTGCTTTTTCCACACTCGGTGTGTCCGGCTGTGGCTTTTTCACCAGCGGCCCTGCGCTGCCTGGCTGCTGGAGCCCGTATTTGCGGTGGCCCAAGGCAGTGGCATAGCGCTTGCAAAATCACCGGCAAAGGGGCCTGCGGGCCCCGCTGGACCATTGCCAAGGAGTCACCATGCCCGGTCATCTTCATCGCCACCCGCGTCACGCTCTGAAACGGCTGGGGCTCGCCGTGCTCACCTGTGCCGCGCTGTTCGGCACCCACGCCTATGCCGAGCCGAAGGACGGCGGCGTGCTCAGCCTGATCGCTCAGCCCGAGCCGCCCTCGCTGATGCACGGGGTGGTCACCCATGTGGCCACCCAGTACGTCAGCGGCAAGGTACTGCAAGGCCTGCTGACCTTCGACACCGATCTCAAGCCACAACCGGTGCTGGCGAAAAGCTGGAGCGTGTCGCCGGACGGCCTGACCTACACCTTCGATCTGCAACCCGGCGTGACCTGGCACGACGGCAAACCCTTCACCGAGCAGGATGTGTTGTTCACCTTCCAGACGTTCTATCCGGAGGTGGACAAGCGCCTCGGCTCGATCTTCGAGCAGTTCGTCGCCTCCATCGATTCGAGCAAACCGCTGCAAGTGACCTTCCACCTGCGGCAGCCCTTCGCGCCCCTGCTGTCGTCGCTGGGCAGCGGACTGCGCCCGATCGTGCCTCGCCACCTCTACGAAGGCACCGATTTTCGCGCCAACCCCTACAACCTGAAGCCGGTGGGCACCGGGCCATTCGTGTTTCAGGAGTGGAAGCGCGGTGCGTTCATCAAGCTGGCGAAAAACCCCAACTATTGGAAAAAAGGCCTGCCGCACCTCGATGGTGTGATCTTCCATGTGATTCCCGACGGCTCCTCCCGCGCCGCGGCCTTCGAGCGCAACGACGTGCAGGTGCTGCGCGCGGGCGACGCCGACTACGCAGACCTCAAGCGCCTCAGCGCACTGCCAGGGGTGGTGGCCTCGGAGCAGGGCTATGAGCTGTATTCCGGGTTGGCCTTCCTGCAGATCAATACCCGCAAACCGCCACTGGACAACCCCAAGGTGCGCCAGGCGATCCTCACCGCGCTGAACCGCCAGTTCATCGTCGACAACATCTTCTTTGGCTCGGGGCGAGTGTCACAGGGGCCGTTCGTGTCCAGTTCGCCGTATCACGATCCGAATTTGCCGCAGTACAGCTATGACCTGAAGAAAGCCAAGGCGCTGATCGCCGAATCCGGTGTGGACGTGGGAGCCGTGCGCATCCGTTTGCTCAACGGTGAAAAAGGTGGCGCCTGGGAACGGTTGGCCGAGTACACCAAGCAGGCCCTGCAACCGCTGGGCTTCAAGGTCCAGGTCATCACCTCGGACGCGGCGACCTGGTTCCAGCGGGTCAGTGACTGGGATTTTGACCTGACCTACAACTTCATCTTCCAGATCGGCGACCCCTACCTGACCACCGCCTACCTTTACCGCTCCGACTACATCCTCAAGACCTCGCCCTTCGCCAACGTCAGTGGCTACAACAACCCTGAGGTCGATCGCTTGTGGAACCAGGTCGCCGATACCGCCGAAGGCCCGGAACGGCAGAAGCGCTACAGCCAGCTGGAAAACCTGCTGAACGACGACCTGCCGATCGCGCCGATCTTCGAGATGCGCTACCCGACGTTGTACCACGCACAGGTCAAGAACCTGCTGCGCACTGCCACCAGCCTCAATGAAGATTACGAGAGCGTCTACCTCGACGCCCCCGCACCATGAACGCGGTGCTGTTCCTGGGTGGGCGGCTGTGCCGCGCCGGTTTGATGGTGCTGGGTGTGCTGGTGCTCAGTTTCCTGCTGATCCACCTGGCGCCGGGCGATCCGGCGTTGCTGATGGCAGGGGAGGCCGGGGTGGATGACCCTGCCTTCATCGACAACCTGCGCCGCACCATGGGCCTGGACAAGCCGCTGTTCCAGCAACTGTTGATCTACCTTGGCCACGTGGCGCATCTGGACCTTGGCTATTCCTACCGCAACCAGACCAGCGTATGGGCCTTGCTGGCCGAGCGGCTGCCCGCCACCCTGAGCCTGATGGGCTCGGCATTCGTGGTGTCGTCGTTGCTGGGTGTGACGCTGGGGGTGATTGCCGCACGTGCGCGGCAACGTCGGCATTGGCTGGATGGGGTGATATCCCAAGGGGCGCTGGTGCTCTATGCGGTACCGACGTTCTGGCTGGCCATGCTGTTGATTCTACTGTTCTCGGTGAACCTCGACTGGCTGCCGGCCTTCGGCATGGAAACCGTCGCTCGCGAGCTGCACGGTGGTGCGTGGCTGGCAGATCGGCTGCGCCATCTGGTGCTGCCGTGTTTGTCCTTGAGCTTTCTGTTCCTGGCCCTGTACATCCACCTGACCCGCGCCGCAACGCTGGAAGCGCTGACCCAGGAATACGTCTACACCGCGCGGGCCAAGGGCCTGCGCCCAGGGCGCATCCTGTTTGGCCATGTGCTGCGCAATGCCTTGTTGCCGGTGGTGACGTTCGCCGGCCTGCAGCTGGGTCAACTGGCCAGTGGTGCGTTGCTGGTGGAGGTGGTCTATTCCTGGCCCGGCATTGGCCGGTTGATGTACGACGCCCTCGCGCAACGCGACTATGGGGTGCTGATGGGTGGTTTCTTGCTGATTTCGGTGCTGGTGGTAGGTTTCAACCTGCTGACCGACTTGGCCTGTCGGGTCCTGGATCCACGCATTGGTGTTGGAGGACAACAGCCATGACCGCGTCTTCATTCTGGCTGCGTTTTCTGGCCCAGCGCTCGGCGGTGGTCGGCGCGCTGTGGCTGCTGCTGTTGAGTGCACTGGCCCTGGCCGCACCTTGGATCACGTCGAGTTCGCCCTGGGAAATGGCTGCGCAGCCGATGCTTGGCCCGCTGCAAGCGCCTGGGCACTGGCTTGGCACCGATCTGCTGGGGCGCGATCTGTACAGCGGCCTGCTGTATGGCGCCCGGGTCTCGCTGGCCGTCGCTGCGCTGACTAGCCTTGCAACCTTGCTGGTGGGCCTGTTGGTGGGGGCTGTCGCCGGGTACTTCGGCGGCTGGCTGGATGGGGTGCTGATGCGCCTTGCCGAGTTCTTCCAGATCATTCCGCAACTGGTACTGGCGGTGATCCTGGTGGCCATCCTCGAACCGTCGCTGGGATCCATCGTCCTGGCCATTTCGCTGGTCGCCTGGCCTGCGGTGGCGCGGCTGGTACGTGCTGAATTCCTCAGCCTGCGCCAGCGCGAATTCGTGCAGGCAGCGCGGGTATTGGGGCAGTCGCCACTGGCCATTGTCTTCCAGCAGATCTTGCCCAATGCCGTGGCGCCGCTGCTGGTGACCCTGACCTTCGTCATGGCTACAGCCATCCTCACCGAAGCGGCCCTGGCGTTTCTCGGCCTCGGCGACCCCGAGGCCATGAGCTGGGGCTCCATGATCAATACCTCCCGTGGGCTGTTGCGGGAGGCCTGGTGGATGAGCCTGCTGCCCGGCCTGGCAATTCTGTTTTGCGTGCTGGCGGTCAACCGCGTCGGCGAGGGCCTGCGGGTGGCCTTCGAGCCGGCCCGTCGACCAGGAGATGCCCTATGAGCTCACCGACCCTGTTGAGCATCGAACACCTGCGCATCGCGCTGCCAGCAGCGGCCGACCGCAGCCATGCGCTGCATGACCTGTCGCTGCACCTGGCGCCGGGCGAGTGCCTCTGCGTGGTGGGCGAGTCCGGCTCGGGCAAGTCCATGTTGGCCAAGGCGCTGCTGCGCCTGCTGCCCGCCGGCCCGCGTATCGAAGGCGGCCGCATCCTCTATCGCGGCGTCGACCTGGCCGACCACGATGAGGAATCCATGCGCCAATTGCGCGGGCGGGATATCAGCATGGTCTTCCAGGAGCCGATGAGCGCGCTCAATCCGCTGCTCAGTGTGGGCCGTCAGATCGATGAGACCTTGCGCGCCCATGGGGTGAGGGACAACGCCACGCGCCGGCGGCGGATCATTGAGCTGCTCGGCTACGTGGGCCTGCCGGACCCGGAGCGGCTGCGCCATTGCTTGCCGTTCGAGCTCTCCGGGGGCCAGCGCCAGCGGGTGGTGATCGCCATGGCGCTGGCCTTCGATCCGGCGTTGCTGATCGCCGACGAACCCACGTCCGCGCTGGACGTCACCACCCAGGCGCAGATTCTGGCGCTGCTGCGGCGCATCCAGCGGGAAAAGGGCATGGCCATGTTGTTCATTACCCACGACTTCGCCGTGGTGCAGGCCATTGCCGACCGCGTGCTGGTGCTGGAGAAAGGCCAGGTGGTGGAGCAGGGCGGCGCCGCACAGGTGCTGCAGGCGCCCCGCGAAGCCTATACCCGCCGGTTGATCGCGGCGGTCAGCGCCCGCGCCCTGCATCCACGCCCCGCCCTGAGCGGCGCTGCCCCGGTGTTGCAGGCCCGAGCGCTGCACAAGTCTTTCAGCCGTCGCGTCGGCCTGTGGCAACAGCGCACCACACAGGCGCTGGAGCGGGTGGACCTGCAACTGGTCGAGGGCGAGACCCTGGGCATCGTCGGTGAGTCCGGTTCAGGCAAGTCCACCCTGGGGCGTGCGCTGGTTCGGCTGCTACCGGTGGACAGCGGCAGCATCGAGTGGCTGGGCCGTGAAGTGTCCGGGCTGTCCCAGTCCCGCCTGCGCGGGCTGCGCGGCGATGTGCAGATGATCTTCCAGGACCCTTTTGCCTCGCTGAACCCACGCCAGCGTGTCGACGCACTGCTGATGACCGGGCCGCTGGCACGTGGCATGAGCCGCGAGCAGGCCATGCAGCGTGCGCGGGAGGTGCTGGCGCTGGTCGGCCTGCCTGTCACCGCGCTGGCACGTTTTCCCCACGAGTTTTCCGGCGGCCAGCGCCAGCGCATCGGCATAGCCCGGGCCTTGGCCGTAGCGCCGAAGATTCTGATCGCCGATGAATGCGTATCGGCGCTGGATGCGCTGATCCAGGTGCAGATCCTCGAGTTGCTGGAGTCGCTGCAGCGTCGCCTGAAGCTGAGCATCGTCTTCATCACGCACGATCTGCGGGTAGCGGCGCGGCTGTGTGATCGCATCGCGGTGATGCACCACGGCCACGTGGTGGAGCAGGGTGAGGCGGCGGCTGTGCTCAGTCGGCCGGTGCATCCGTACACCCGCAGCCTGCTCAGCGGCTTCACCGGCAACCCTGTGCCGCCTGTGCCGGTGGAGGTGCTGCCATGAGCCGCGGCATGATGAGCCTGAATGCGTTTCTCATGGCCACCGGGCACCACGTCGCCGGCTGGCGGCACCCCCAGGCGCAGGCCGATGGCGGGCTGGATTTCGTGCATTACCGACGGCTGGCGCAGACCGCGGAACGGGGTTGCTTCGATGCGCTGTTTCTGTCCGACACCCTGGCGATGCTGCCGGGCAGTCTGGAGGCGGTGAGCCGGATGTCGCGTACCGAGCATTTCGAACCGCTGACCCTGCTCGCCGGGCTGGCAGCAGTGACCAGGCGCATAGGGTTGGTGGCGACGGTGACCACCTCGTACAACAGCGTCGATACCCTGGCCCACGCCTTCACGTCGCTGGAACGCTTGAGTGGCGGGCGCAGTGGCTGGAACCTGGTGACCTCAAGCAATGTCGAGGAGGCCTTCAATTTCGGTTGCCAGGCGCATCCGGAACACGCCCAGCGCTATGTAAGGGCGGCCGGCTTTCTGGACCGTGTACGTGCCCGCTGGGCGCAAAGCGGCGTGGCGCCGGTGCAGGTCCTGGCAGGTGCGTCCAAGGCCGGTTGCGAGCTGGCAGCGGCCCGGGCGGAAGTGGTGTTCACGGCCCAGCCCGAACTGGCCGGGGCGCAGCAATTCTATCGCCAACTGAAGGGCCTCATGCCCCGATACGGGCGTGACCCTGACGACCTGAAGATCATGCCGGGTGTGTTGCCCATCGTGGCCGACAGCGTGGAGCAGGCGCAGGCGCTGTTCGAGCAATTGCAGGCGCTGGTACAGCCGCAGGTCGGCCTGTCGCTGCTGGCGGATATTGCCGGTGGCACTGACCTGGGCGCCTACCCGCTCGACGGACCGTTGCCTGACCTGCCGCTGACCAACGCCGGGGTCAGCCGCCGCGATTTGCTGATCAACGTGGCCCGCCGGGAAGGTTTGAGCATTCGCCAGCTGTATCTGCGCATGGCGGCGGCCCGCGGGCATCTCGTCGTGGTGGGTGATGCCGCGCAGGTCGCTGACCGGCTTGAGCAGTGGTTCGTCGAGGGCGCGGCGGATGGCTTCAACGTGATGCCTGCGTTCCTGCCCGGCGGGCTTGAAGACTTCGTCGACAAGGTGGTGCCTGTGTTGCAACGGCGCGGCCTGTTCCGGCGTGGCTATCAGGGACGAACCCTGCGTGATCATCTGGGCCTTTCCCGGCCCGCCCATCCCGGTTTTCAAGAGGAGCGAGTAGCCCATGGCTGATTTTTCCAACCTGCCGCGGGTTCGCGGCGAACTGCTGGAGGTCCGCCCGGGCCGACGCCTGAGCGTGGCTCACCAGCCGGGTGGGGACACCGTGGTGTTTTTCGGCCACGGGGGTGGCGGTAACAAGGACCAGTGGCGTGAACTGTGGCGAGACCTGGGCGAACAGGGCCACACCCTGGTGGCCTGGGACCTGCTTGGCCATGGCGCAAGCGACAAGCCGCGCGATGCGCATGCGTATGCTTGGGATGAACTGGTGGCCGACGAGCTGGAAATACTGCGTCGCTATGGCGGTGAACGCAACATCATCGTTGCCCATTCCTTCGGTACTGGCCTGGCCCTGAGTGCCTTGTTGTCTGGCCCTGCGGTCAACGTCGACGCGGCCTTGTTGCTGGGCAGCCAGTTGCACCGGCCGCTCAAGCGCAAGGGGTTGTTGAACCTGCCAGTGTGGGTGCTGGAGTTGCTCAGGCCGCGGTTGTCCCGAGGCTTTCGCGCGTTGGCCTGGCACCCGGAGGCCGATCCAGCGCTGGTGGACTATGAACAAGCGCTGACGCAGAACAATCCGCTGTATGTGTTCAAGGCCCTGGTCGGCCATGCGCAATGGCCGGACGCGGCGGCGTTGGCGGGGCTGAACCTGCCCGTCTCGGTGCTGGCCGGTGATCGCGATGGCCTGACCCCGGCCAGCGGCGGCGAGGCGTTGGCCCGGCAATTACCCACGGCGCAGTTCCAGGTGCTGGCGCGTTGCGGGCACCAGTTGATGCTGGAACGACCGGATGAGGTGTTGGCGGCGTTCAACCGGCTGCTGGCGCAGTTGCAGGTTGGTCACTCGGAGGCTCCCCAGCTTCTGCGCCGTTCCTGAGCAAAACGGTTTACCCACGATGGCGGGGTGATTGGCCGCCATCGCGGGTAAACCCACAAGCACCTGGCCTGCGGCCGTCGGCAAGGCCTCAGGCCTCTTGCACTTGTGGGCTTCCAGCCTCCACTACAAACCGCTTCAGCGTCGAAACCGTGGCGTGAGGGTCCATCCGGTCCGAAATCGCCTGCATCTTCACCTCCAACCGTTCCCGGTTCAGGTCCAGCGACAGGTACCCACGTGGTCGGCTGTCGTAGAAGCGGATCTGAGGGTTGGCCGGCAGGATCGACTGAATCGCCTCGTAGCTGGGGCCATTGGAGGTGATGGAGGTGCCGACGAATTCCGCCGCGACCAGGCGCGATTGCGGGTCTTGCGGGTGCTCGTGCAGGTGGTTGGCCCAGAACGAGTGATAGTCTCCGCTGAGCACCACTGGGTTGGCCGCGCGGCTGTCACGCAGGTTGTCGATCAGGCGGCCGCGGGCTGCCTGGTAGCCGTCCCAGGTGTCGGTCCAGTACTGCGCTTCGCCCCCGTCTGGCCGTTGCGCCCGCAAGGGGGCGACCAGCAGGTTTTGCGCCAGCAGGTTCCAGCGTGCTTCGCTGCGCTTGAGCCCGTCATACAGCCAGCGCTCCTGCTCGAAGCCGAGCAAGGTACGCCTGGGGTCGGCAAGGTCGACGCAGCTTTGCACTTCCATGTGGCCTTTGCCGAAGTTCGGCGCCTGGTAGCAAGGCTGCTTCGAGCGGTACTGGCGGCCGTCGAGCACCGGCAGGCTGGCCAGGTCACCCCAGGCAAAGCGGCGGTAGATCAGCGGGCTGCCATTGCTGCCCATGGGCGGGCGGCGCAGCGGCATGTTTTCCAGGAACGCCTGGTAGGCCGCGGCGCGGCGTTGCCGGAAGCGTGCCGCGTCGATGGCCGGGTCTTTGGAGTAGACGCCGGAGTAGTCGTCCTGCACTTCGTGGTCGTCCCAGGTGGCGATCCATGGTGCGGCGGCGTGCAGTGCTTGCAGGTCCGGATCGGTACGGTGCAGGGCATAGCGGTAGCGATAGCCGGCCAGGTCGGTGGCTTGCGGGGCGTTGTACGAACGGGCCAGCCCTGGTGTGCCCGGCGCGTTGCTGTACTCGTAGATGTAGTCACCGAGAAACAGCACCAGGTCTGGACGCTCCTCGGCCATGTGTCGGTAGGCGCTGAACAGGCCGCGCTCGTAGTGCGCGCAGGAGGCGACGCCGATGCGCAAGCGGTCGGCGGGCGCGCCCGGCGCCGGCAAGGTGCGCGTGCGGCCTGTCGGCCCCAGCTCGCCCAGGGCGATAAAGCGGTACCAGTACTCGCGGTCGGGGGCCAGCCCGCGTAGTTCCACCTGTACGGCGTGGCCGTTGACTGCCAGGGCGTGGGTGCGGCCGCGCTGGGCGATGCGGCGAAAGTCCGGGTCCGCCGCGACTTGCCAGTCCACGGTGATGCTCGAGGGTAGCGCCTGCTCATTGCCAGGGTAGGGCAGCCCTTCGCTGAGCCGTGTCCAGATGACGAAACCGTCAGGCCATGGGTCGCCACTGGCGACCCCCTGGCTGAAAGGCGTGGCCACGCCGGCCAGGGCACGGCCATAACGCAGCAGCAAGGGCGCCGCAGCGGCGCCGGCCAGCAGGCGCAGGGCCTGCCGACGGTGCAGATGATGGCTCATGGAGACTCCTCAGAAGCTGTAGCCGGCCTGGATGCCGACGGTGCGCGGGTCACCGGGGGTGGCCATCTGCGCGTTGGAGAGGAACGAGCCGTGGTACAGGTCGTATTGTTTGTCGAACAGGTTGCGTGCCCACAACGCCACCGACCAATTACCGTTCACCGGCTTCAAGCCAAGCCGCGCATTGGCCAGCCAATAGGCTTCGGTGGTGGTGCCATTACTGCCGGCGATGCTGTCGTGGTAGGAATAGTCGCTTTGCGCGCTGAGGATGAAACCCGGTACCTCCCAGACATATTCCACCTGCCCGCCGTAGCTGGTTTCCGGGAAGTTGGTCAGGCTCGAACCTGAAAAGTCGGTGTACACGGGGTAGGCGAAGTTGACTGCGCGGGTGGCACTGCTGTTGAGCCCCTGGTAGTCGATGTACTTGCCTTTCTTGGTGCCGAAGTACTGGCCGATGGTCAGGCCCGCGAGGGGCTCCCACTGCAGTTCGAGTTCGTAGCCGTAGATCTTCGACTTGGGAACGTTCACCAGGCGGCCGACGTTGCCCACCTGCGGGCTGATCCATACCTGCGACTGGTATTGCTGGTCGCGGTAGTCGTAGTAGAAGGCCGCCGCGTTCAGTCTGAGGGTGTTGCTCAGGTCGCTTTTGAAGCCCACCTCGTAGGCCAGCAGTTTCTCCGGTTTGACCGGCGCGATCTGCTCGACGTAGGTGGAGTTGTAGGCCGTGAAACCTCCGGACTTGATGCCACGGCTGACCGTGGAATACAGCAGCGTCGAAGGCGTCAACTGGTATTCCAGCCCCAGCTTCCAGGACGTGGAGTGGCTGTCCAGGTTGCTGTCGGCAGCGGGGAAGGTGCTTGGGCCCAGGCTGTAGTCGCCGTTGCTGACCAGAATGCGGCGGGTGCTGAAGTCGTTCAGCTCGCGGGTCTCTTTCTCTTGGCGCAGGCCGACGATCAGCTTGAGGTCCTCGGTCAGTCGGTAGTCGCCCTGGGCGAAGGCGCCATAGGTGCGTGAGCGCTGCTGGTAGGAGGTGAAGGTCCCGTAACCAAGGTTGGCGCTGAAGTCGGAGTAGAACGCCTCATCCAGACGGTCTTTGGCAAAGTACAGGCCGGTCTGCCAGTTGAAGCGTTCGTTGTCGTGGGAAGCCAGGCGCAGTTCCTGGGAGAACACCTCGATCTGCGAATCGAAGAACTCGTCTGACTGCGGGATTTCGGAGGCATCCCAGTCGATGTACTCGCGGCGACGGAACCGGTCCGAGGAAGTGATGCTGGTGACGGTCAGGTGATCGTCGAGGTCGAAGGTGCCGGTAAGGGCCAGGCCGGTGCTGTCGTTGTCGCGGTGTGGTTTGTCCTTCACCGAAAGCCCGGTCAGCCCGGCGAAGCCTGGGGTCAGGCCCCAGCCGGTATGCTTGCCGTTGTTTTCCGGGGCGATGGGCGCGTAGCGCGAGCCGTAGGTCGCGTTGGGTTTGAGCCCTTGGTAGAGGTACGAGCCGCGGCTGTCTGACTTGTCCTGGCCGCCGTGTACAGAGAGGTTGAAATTGATGTTGTCGCTGGCGTCCCAGTCCAGTTGCCCGCGCAGCGATGTGGTGTCCTTGTCGCCCAGGCTTTGCCCGGTGACGCGGTTGTCCTGCCAGGCGCCGCCCTGTTCAGTGATGAACGCCAGGCGCCCGCGCAGGGTGTCGCTGAAGGGCCCGGAGATGAAGCCCTCGAGGTTGCTGGCATGGTACGAGCCGTAGTTGCCGGTCAACCCGCCGTGTAGCTCGCGGGTCGGCTTGTTGGTGATGAAGTTGATCGCGCCCGCCGTGCTGTTGCGCCCATACAAGGTCCCCTGCGGGCCGCGCAGCACTTCTACCCGTTCCAGGTCGAAGAGCTGGCCTTGGGTCTGGATCGGGTAGGGCAGCGCCACCTGGTCGAGGTAGACGCCGACGGTAGAGGTGTTGTTGCTGCCGTAGTCCTTCAGGCCGACACCGCGGATACGGAACAGCGGGTTGCCGCTGCCGTATTGCGGGGCGATGTCCAGGTTAGGCACATAGTTCTGCAACTGGTTGACGCCGGTGACGCCTTTGTCCTGCAGGTCCTGGCCGCTCAGCGCGGTCAGGGCGATACCGATGTCCTGGGCAGACTCCTCCTGGCGCTGAGCGGTCACCGTCACTGGCGCCAAGGCGGTGGTGGGCTTGGTCTCGCCTTGCTCGGCGAATACGTCTGTGGTGAGCAGTGACAGCAGCGGCGCACTGGCGAGCAGCAGCGGTCGACGCCCTAGCGCAAGCAGGGGGTGGTTGATGCGTTGTGTTGGCATGGCGGGTATCCCTTGAAAAATGCGATGCGAAATCGACGCCGTGGCCGTTTCGCGTAAGGGCCGCTCTGTGAAGAGTAAGCAGACGACGCGAAAGCAAGCGCTATGCCATCATCGTTTTGTCATGATTTTGAAAGCATTCTGGTGTTTGTTCATGCACCGCAGGCAAGGCTGGCGTTTGATTCGCAACAGTGTCTGGCGCAGGTTGTTGCGGAATCAGCAGGGCGTTCAAGTGGTTATGTTCTAATGCTTTTTTAATATTTCTGGCTATAAGAAAGCGCCAGTAGAGTACAAGCCCACCCACCTTATGCTTACACCGGGATGTACTTGCCATGAGCGGTTCTCTGGGACAGCCGAACCCCATTCTGACCTTGCCCCAAGGTGAGAAGGACCCGTTGTCGATCCGCGCCAAGGCGCTGGTTTTCGCCGATCCACGCTCGCGCCAGTTGCTGGAATACCTGCAACGGGTCGGCCCGAGCGACGCGCCGGTGCTGATCAACGGCGAAACCGGCACCGGCAAGGAGCTTGTCGCCCGCTACATCCATGCCGCCAGTGGCCGCCAGGGTGCTTTTGTGGCGGTCAACTGCGGTGCCATCAGCGAGAACCTCGCCGAGAGTGAGTTCTTCGGCCATGAGGCCGGTGCTTTCTCTGGGGCGGTCGGCCGGCGTATCGGCTGGTTCGAGGAGGCTGACGGCGGTACGCTGTTCCTCGACGAGATCGGCGATCTGCCGTTGCCCTTGCAGGTGAAACTGCTGCGGGTGTTGCAGGAGCAGGAAGTGGTGAGGGTCGGTTCGCGCAAGCCGGTGAAAATCGATATCCGCTTGGTCAGCGCCACCAACGTCAACCTGGAACAGGCCGTGGAGGCAGGCAATTTCCGCCTCGACCTGTTCTACCGGATCAATGTCGCACCGGTTGAGGTGTTGCCGCTGCGCGAGCGGCCGCTGGACGTGCTGCCACTGGTGGAGCACTTTCGCGCGTTTTACAGCGCGCGTCTGAAAATCAACCCGCCCATGCTTTCAGAGTCTGCCGCGCAGGCGCTTGTGGATTACCCATGGCCGGGCAACATCCGCGAACTGGAGAATGTGGTGCACCTGGCGTTGTTGGTGGCGGGCGACAAACCCATCCTTCCCAAGCACCTGAAATTCTCCGCCGGGCTGAGCACCTCGCAGACGGGACCGTCCGGGGCGCTGAAGCTGCCCCAGGAGGAGATCCGCGAGCAGTTGCTGCGCTTGTTCGAAACGCCCGGGGATTCGCTGCTGCACGACATCGAAGACCTGATCGTGCGCGAGGCGTTTGCCCATTGCAGTTTCAACCAATTACGTACGGCGCAACTGCTTGGGATTACCCGCAATGCCATGCGTACGTTGCTGGTCAACCATGGGATGCTCAAGGGCCGCAACTGATGCCAGCACCCGCCGACGGCGCGCACCGGGCTAACCTGGCTGCGCGCCGCGTTGGAGCACTCAGCAGGCTTGAGCCGCCAAGCGGTTGCTGACGTTGCGCCCGAGCACCAGCACTGTCACGAAACCGCAACCCACCAGGGCCGTGGCCAGACTCAGCAGCACCGAGCTCCCCAGTTGGTCAACGATCTGCCCGCCGAAGAACGAGCCCAAGGCGATAATCACCTGGAACATGGCGACGAACAGTGGCATGCCGCGTTCGACATCCTTGGGCGCTACAACAAACATCCAGATACTGGCGCAGGCCGGGAACGCCCCGAAGGCGAAGCCCCACAGTGCGATCAGCATCGCTGCGCCCGTCAGGCTGGTGGCAAAGTAGGGGAACAGCGCGGTGCTGATAGCGATCAACACCGCCACCAGCAGCAAGGTGTGCCGTACGCTTCGGTTGGCGGCGAAACCGGCGAAGATATTCCCCACTACGCCCGCCACGCCATACAGCAACAGCAAGGAGCCAATGGTCGGCCCATCGAAGCCCGCATTCTGTTTGAAGAAGGGCGCCACGTAGGTGTACGCGGCAAAATGCGCCAGGCCGATCAGCAATACAGCGATCAAGCCAACCCGAGCTTGTGGGTTGATGAACAGTGCCGGCAGGTCACTGATGCGTATGGCCTTGTCTGGGTTGAGCCGCGGCAGCAGGAGGATCTGCGCCAGCAGCACCGGTACGCCCACCAGCGCGGTTACCAGGAAGGTCATGCGCCAGCCCAGCAAGCCACTGAGCCAGGTGCCGACGGGCACACCCAGCACGGTGGCCAGGGTTACGCCCACCATGATGATCGAGGTGGCCTGCGCCACGCCTACCCCCTTGGGCGCCAGGCGGCCACTGAGGGCAATGGCCGTAGCCCAGAACCCACCGATGCTCACGCCCAGCAGCACGCGGCCGAACAGCAGCAGGTTGAAGTCGCTGGCGTAGGCCACCACCGCGTTGGCGATGATCATGATCAGCGTCAGGCCGATAAGCAGGTAGCGACGGTCCAGGGCACCAATGCCCACCGACAGCAAGGGGGCAGCGAGGGCGGCCATGATGCCGGGCAGGGTCACCATCAAGCCGGCATGGCCTGCGCTGATCCCGAGGTCACTGGCAACGTCGTTGAGTACGCCCACCGGGAGAAACTCACTGGTCACCAAGGCAAAGGCACCCACGGAGACCGAGAGAATCGCCAACCACTGCTGTTTGACGCTCTGTTGATGATGTTCGGGAAGGCCGCTAGGGGCCTGGCTGTCGCTTGGCATGGTGCTGGGTTCCAAGGGGGTATGTCGCCTGTAGCAGGCGCGGGAGCGGGGAAAAATCAAGGAGGATTATAAAAGACGGTTTTGATCACCCAACAGGCGGGCTGCTCGATAGTAATCATCAGCGTGATCGATGAGGGGCCCTCAGTAGAGCGTCTGCGTCACGCTTTGCGACTGTGCGCGCACGTGTCATGAGTGCTGGTGAGCGACGTTTCTGCCTGGATGGCGGCCAGGTGCAATCGTTCGGCCAGCCACATCACTGCTGCCGTTTTTGCATAGCATTCTGCTAAGGAGATACCGTCGTGCGGTCGAAGCAGCGTCAGGCTGCTGTGAGTGGCCCCGAGGTACGCGGGCTGTATCCACCCATGGCATAAACCAAGGGTCTGTGCTTGGGCCCACAACTGTGGTGTGGTGCAGAACAAGTCAGCGTTCCACGGTATAGGGAGGGCTGGCCGTTGGTGACGGGCAGGGCAGCTGTCGAGTACCGTCTGGATGAGCGTTTGGCCGCCTGGTTGCAGGTTCCCTGAGTTGACCTCGTGATCCGGGCTGACAAAGCTGAAGCTGTAATAGCGAAACCCTAGTTCCTCGACCAGTACAGGTAGCTCGTTGAGCAAGGCTGGAAGGTTGCTTAATCCTTTCCATTGTTCGGTAGTCCGCTGCTTCATGGAACCTCCCTGTCTGTCAGCCCTTAACCTGACGTTATCGGTGATACCCCATGGGGCCGAGAATTCTGTCCGATGACTTCACAGCGGCTGGTCGGTCGGAGGTGCAATAGCGGCCTACAAATTTAATGGCATTGACGGTAGCGTTTAGTTCGATTCAGTTCCGATGAAAATAGTTTCACAAATGACGCGTCCCTGGGTTGAGGACGGGCGCACTCACAAAAAAGAGGGGAAATTTGATTTGAATTGAGTCAGCAGGCGCTGTTGAGGCGGGCTCGCCCAGGGTGGCTGCAAGGTTCAACGTGCCGAGAGCGCGAAGAACCTTGCTACTGCTTCCGGGCCGGGTCAGTGCTGCGCGCTATCTACCGCGATGCTTTCGCCGCACACTTGCGCGTGCTTGAGGCTGCGATCGGCGATGGCGTAATGGATCAGCCCGCCCAGACCTGCCCCGAAGAACCAGGAGAACTGCGACAGCGTATCGAACGCTGGGACCAGCGCCAACACGATGGCGATCAGCGAAGCCGGGATGAACGCCGCTACCGCGCGCAGGTTGACCCCGCCGCTGTAGTGATAGGCGGCTTCGGTGCTTTCGCTATACAGCTGCGGCAGGTTCACCCGGCTGCGGCGTATCAGGTAATAGTCGGTGACGATGATGCCGTACAGTGGGCCGAGCAGGGCGCCCAGGCCACCGAGGAAATACACGATCACAGATGGGCTGTTGTACAGGTGCCAAGGCAGGATCACCACCGCGATACAGGCGCTGAGCAGACCCGCGCGGCGGAAGTTCAGCAGCTTCGGAGCCAGGTTGG
The DNA here is from genome assembly GCF_001320525.1 of Pseudomonas sp. NBRC 111131. Classification (NCBI taxonomy): domain Bacteria; kingdom Pseudomonadati; phylum Pseudomonadota; class Gammaproteobacteria; order Pseudomonadales; family Pseudomonadaceae; genus Pseudomonas; species Pseudomonas sp. NBRC 111131. The sequence continues at coordinate 77,676 of NZ_BCBH01000025.1, forward strand.
TGAGCACGTAGGCCGGGGCGACGAAGTTGGCCATGATGTTCACCGCCACGGTGACGATCAGGAAGGCCAGGCAGGCCAGCACCAGGCCGGCGGTGTTCGGGATGGCGGCGACGATTTCGGTTGGGCCCTGCACCAGCTTGCCGTCGATGCTGAACTGGGCACCGGCAAGCACCACGGCAATCAGCGCGAAGCCAAGCATGTTCACCGGCAGGCCCCAGAAGTTGCCCACGCTGATGGTACGCCGGTCCGGGCAGTTACGGGTGAAGTCGCAGAAGTTAAGGATCATGGTGCCATACAGTGACACCCACAACGCGGCGGCACCGAGCACCTTCAGCCACATCGTGGTGCCGGTCGGCGCGTTGCCGCTGGACCAGGCAATCGACAGGCCACTGCGCCAGTACATCCAGCCTGCCAGGCCGGCGAAGGCGACCAGGATGATCGGCCCGGCGAAGGACTCGTAGCGGCGCACCATCTCCATGCCGTAGGCAAAGATCGCTACCTGCACGCACCAGATGCCGAGGAAGGTGATCCAGCCCAGTGTCGACAGGCCGAGGATCGAATTCTGGTCGTAGGCCCTGAGTTCCGGAGCGATGGCGGTGAGCAGGACACGCAGCACCACCGAGGCGAGGTAGGTCTGAATGCCGAACCAGGCGATGGCGATCACCGCGCGGATCAGTGCCGGTATCTGGGCACCATGGATACCGAAGCTGATCCGGCACATGACCGGGTAGGGCAGGCCGGTTTTCTGACCCATGTAGCCGGACAGGTTCATCAGGCCATAGATCACCAGCGCGCCGAGCGCGAAGGCGGCGAGGATCTGCGCGCCGCTCATGCCCAGCGCGAACAGGCCGATGGCGAAGGAGTAGTTGGCGATGTTATGTACATCGTTGGTCCACAGCGCAAACAGGCTGTAGCGCCCCCAGGTGCGGTTGGCCGCGCGGGTCGGCGCAAGGTCGGCACTATAGAGACGCGGGCTTAAGGCCAACTGACTGGGCCCGGCTGTATCGGCGGGCAGAGCATCAAGCTGACCTACCTCGGAACGTGAAATCGACGCCATCGGGACTCCAAGATGGTTGTGTACTTTTGTTGTTGGAGTTGTATACAAACAAGATTCGTACCAATTGGTCTTTTCCGCTAATCCGCGGTTGTACGGGCCTATCTACAGCGCTTCTACGGGCTTGGATGTGGGAATTTTGTGCACATTTTCGTGCAAGGCTGTTACCACTTGCGCCAGGTGGGGGCGCTTTCTTGTTCCATCACATTGGGGGCGATGGGTTGAATGGGTGGCTTTGCGGGGAGCCTTGCGACTAATCTGGCGCCAGGGTTCTATGAGGGGCTATTCGATGTTGCATGTACCGCTCGGACTGGGTCTATTACTTGCCACCGCCTTGGTCGACGCCGCTCCACTGCAGGTGCCTACCCCGGCCGCACTCAGAAGCCAGCTTGAAACGCTCAAGCCTGGCCAGTTTCTCTGGTACCCGCAGGTCTCGCCCGTGGGGCCGGTGACCGTAGTGGTCAGCCTCACCGAGCAACGTGCCTACGTCTATCGCAATGGCATTGCCATCGGCGTCAGCACTGTAAGCAGCGGTAAGGCAGGCCGGGAGACCCCTACCGGGGTATTCAGCATTCTGCAGAAGAAGGTCGAGCATAAATCCAGCCTCTACAACAGCGCACCGATGCCCTACATGGAGCGCCTGACATGGGACGGCATTGCCCTGCACGCTGGTCATCTGCCGGGGTACCCCGCCTCGCATGGTTGCGTTCGCCTGCCGCTGGATTTTGCCAGGAAGCTGTATGAGGTCACCGGTTTCAGTTCGACCACAGTCATCGTTTCCGATACCCACAGTGCACCGGTGGAGGTCTACCACCCCGGCGTACTGGCGCCTACGGTCAGCGATGGCAAGGCTCAAGGCCCGCTGGTGTTGAACAACCAGCAGTTCTGGAACGATCCAGACCCGGCGGCAGGGCCACTGTCGATCCTGATCAGCCGCGCCGACAGGCGTGCCTATGTGTTCCGCGGTGGCCAGATGATTGGCTCGGCGCCGGCACTTTCGCTCGAAAGCAGCCAGCACCGCAGTGGAATGGCGGTGTATTCGCTGCTGCAAAAGCCATCCACCCTTGCACTCGAAGGCGGGTTACCCTTGCGTTGGTCGGTGGTGGGCCTGAGCAACCCGGAATACGGCAATACCCCCTATGAACAATTGGGGCAACTGAACATCAACCCTGAGTTCCGCCGTCATTTGCGCGCGGCGATGGACGTCGGCACGATGCTGGTGATCACCGATTGGGCGTCTACCCGCGATACCCGAAGCGAAGGAAAATTCACGGTGATCAGCACCGAAGGCAGTGAAGACGTTAAACCATTGGTCAAGAAGTGATCGGCAATTCTGAACAAATCAAGCAAAGTAGCCGCTTTTGGCTGCAAAGAAGGCAAGAAAAGACTGGTTCAGAAGGGTAATCCATGTCGATGTTCAAACCATTGCGGGGCGCCGTCCGGCTCTCTGTGGCCAGTATTGGCCTGTTTTTCCTGACCGCGTGGCATACCGTCCATGCACAACCGCTGCCTAGCGCCGCCGAGCTGCAGCAGTTGGCACCCAATGCCAGCCTGTCGACCTTGGCACTGGCACTGACTGCCTATACGTGTGCCAGCCACAACGACGCGGCCAAGTTGCTGACGGTGATCGATTATTCCAAGGCCTCGCGTGACAAACGCCTGTGGGTGTTCGACCTGCGCGCCAGGAAGCTGTTGTTCGAAGAGTGGGTCGCCCATGGCAAGAACAGCGGCGCTGATGTGCCGACCACGTTCTCCAACGCGCCGAACAGCTACCAATCCTCCATCGGCCTGTATGAGACGGGGCAGACCTACAGCGGTAAGCACGGCCGCTCGCTTCGCCTGCAGGGGCTGGAGCCGGGGTTCAACGACAACAGCATGTCGCGGGCGATTGTCATGCATGCCGCAGCGTATGCCGACCCCAAGGTCGTTCCGGGTCTCGGTCGCCTGGGGCGTAGTCAGGGGTGCCCTGCCGTTCGGCCGGCGATTGCCGGCAAACTGATCGAGACGCTGCAACGCGGGAGCTATGTATTTGCCTATTACCCGCAGCAGGATTGGCTGAAGTCATCGCGCTTTCTCAATGCCCAACGCTGTCCGCTGGCGGATCAATCGATCGCCAGCAAGTAAGGGCTTGGATCCCTGGCCTCAGTTCGATCAGGCGGTTCCCTTGGCCTGCTGTTCCAGGTGCACCTGCAGCGTCGGGTCGATTTGCAGTGCGACGGCCAGTTCGTCAAGGTAGGCCCGCTCTGCGGCCTGCTGGTCATCCACCAGCATCACGCTGGCCAGGTACATTTCTGCGGCCATGGCCGGGTCCTGGGCCGACTGTGCCACCTCGGCAGCATTGAGTGGCTTGCTGACTTCTTCATCCAGCCATTGCTGGAGTTGCGGGTCGCTGGTTTGTCGTTTGATTTCAGCGTAGATCAGCAGTTCTTCTTGTTTGTCGATGCGACCGTCAGCCTTGGCTGCCGCGATCAGTGCGCGCAAGACAGCATGGCTGTGCCCCTCGGCCTGTGCGCCGGACAACTGATCGACTGTGTGCAAGGCCTGCTGCGGTGCTGCTGCCTGGCTGCGCTGCCAGCGTTGATAGGCCTGGAACGCCATCATGCCCAACGATGCCAAGGCCGCATAGTTAGCCCCGCCAGCGGAGCGCGCCTGGGTAGTGCCGCCCACGCTGCTGCCACCACCCAAAAGGCTGCCCAGTAGACCACCCAGTCCACCACCGCCACCCGTTGCTTTTGCGCCGCCAAGCAGCCCGCCCAGCAAGCCGCCCAAGCCGTCTTGCGGTGACACGCCACTGCTTCCTTTTTGCGCCTGCGAGCTCTGTCCGGCCCGAAGTAACTGTTCGAGTAGATCGCTGGTGTTCATGGCCTCACCCTCGGGCGGTAGTCGTTGTCCAGACAAGCAACGATAGCCCGCTCAAGGCCAATCGCCATGACCGTCTGGCCGAGAGGCGAGCTGTGGCAGTGGGGCGTCTTCATGGTCCAATGGCAAGTGACATGACGGGATTGAGCGGTGCGTACCCGACTGATAGCATATGGCTATCAATCGCAATGCTCATTCAGAAGGGAATCCATGTCAAAGAAAGCTCTTGCTGCAGTGCTGGCCGCCACTGGGATGTTGACCGGCATGCAGAATGCGATGGGTGAAGACAACCTGTTCAAAAAGTATGCTTATGATACACCGATTGCCAAATACACCGAGGCAGCAGGCTACTACGATTGTTCAAGTGAAATAGGGGTCACCGCACGATGCCTGGACGATGTGGATTTTCTGGATCAGAAGTTCATAGCGGCCCTGGTTTTCAGTGGTGACAAACTGAGGTTGGTTTCGCTATTTGCACCCTATGAGCGTGACCTGTACGGTCGCGCCATTGGCGCTCTTACAAAAACATTTACTCTGGTGTCGCTGACTGACGGAAAATCCGTGCTGGATCTCGTTGAGCTCGCGCGTAAATCAAAAAACGAGGATGAATACACAGCCAAACTCTCGAACTACGAGAGTGTTGCGTTGACCGCCAACGATTTGACCTACTCCTTTGTTGAAGGGCTCACCCCGGCCGACGCCCAGGGGGCCGCCAACGTCCATAGTTTGATGAATTCAGCGCCCGCCAACATCAGGGGCGCTGATTTGATCATCTCTGGCGAGGGTGATGAATCCAGCATCATCATTAAGTTTTCTTTCCCGAAACTGGATAAAAACAAGCTCGTTCAGCAAGTCAAGAAACCAGTCGAGTCGTTCTAATCTCGTGCTTCCATTTGTGTTGAGCCCCGCGATAGCGGGGCTTCTGGTTTCGGAGCGCTGCATCCTGACACCAGCATTTCGAGTGGCCAGGGCAACTGAATCGCGTCGGATTTGATAACGGCGAATGACTACTATTGGCCGAAAGTAGCCTTTGCGAC
>NZ_BCBH01000026.1:0-82484 GCF_001320525.1 Pseudomonas sp. NBRC 111131
GATGCCTTCCACGCCATCGCTGCAGCGCAGGCGCAGCACCACCAGGGTCTGTTGCTGCAGGGTGTGCATGGCCAGCTTGTGCGGGCGGATGGTGGGCAGGTCGACGATAAGCGCATCGATGCGCTCGATCAGGGCGTCTGTCATTGTTCGAAGGTCCCGTCAAATCAGGCTGCAGGCCGCAGACCCGATACTACATTTACTTGATTATTCAAGCATTGCGCGAGACCCTGAAGGCCGTCCAATATCAAATGAATCTCCCACCATACCCAGGAGGTCTGATGGAGCTGCGCCACCTTCGTTACTTCAAGGTGCTGGCTGAAACGCTGAATTTCACCCGCGCTGCCGAACTGCTGCACATTGCCCAGCCGCCGCTGAGCCGGCAGATCGGCCAGCTCGAGGAACAGCTCGGCACTTTGCTGGTGGTGCGCGAGCGGCCACTGCGGCTGACCGAGGCCGGCCGCTTTTTCTACGAGCAGACCTGCACCTTGCTGCAGCAATTGGAGCACATCAGCGATAACACCCGGCGCATCGGCCAGGGCCAGCGCCAATGGCTGGGCATCGGCTTCGCTCCCTCGACCTTGTACACGGTGCTGCCGGAGCTTATCCGGGCGTTGCGCCAGGACAGTGAGCTGGAGCTTGGCCTGAGCGAAATGACCACCGTGCAGCAGGTGGAGGCGTTGAAAAGTGGCCGCATCGACATCGCCTTCGGCCGCATCCGCATCGACGACCCGGCCATCGCCCAGCAGGTACTGCGCGAAGACCCGCTGGTGGCCGTCCTGCCCAAGGGCCATGCCTTGGCCGGAGCTCCGCTCACCCTCGCCCAGCTGGCCAAGGAAGCGTTCATCCTCTATCCGGCCAACCCCAGGCCCAGCTATGCCGATCACATCCTGGCGCTGTTCGCCCACCACGGTATGAGCCTGAACGTCAGCCAGTGGGCCAATGAACTGCAAACTGCTATCGGCCTGGTTGCCGTGGGGTTGGGCGTCACCCTGGTGCCGGACTCGGTGCAGCAGCAGCACCGGACCGATATCGAATACGCGAACCTGCTCGACACCCGTGCGGTCAGCCCAATCATCCTCAGCCGCCGCAAGGGCGACCTGAGCCCGATCGTGCAGCGCTGCCTGGCATTGATCGCGCAGCAGGCTGGTTGAACCGCCTGGGTGTGCCCCCAGGCCTGCCATTCAGTCCCGCTCGAAGAAGCTGCGGCCTTTGTCCTTCAGCAGCGCCACCAGAGCCTCAGCCGCAGGCGACACATAGCCGTCCGTGCGCACGGACACCGCCACGGTCCTGCGCATGGTGGTTTCCTTCAGGGGTACCTCACGCAGCCACGACATGCCCAAGCCATGCTCCACCGTTTCCCGTGCGGCAAAACTCAACAGCTGAGTGCGGGCAATCAGCCGCGGCAACAGTGAAATGGCGTTGGTTTCGATCTGCACCTGCGGTGCTGGCAGTTGATGGGCGATGAACACATTGTCGATCCAGCGCCGTGCAGTAACGGTCGGCCCCGCCAGTACCCAACGGTACTGGCAGAGATCCTTGAGCACGATGGGGCCGGCGAACACCGGGTGCTCGGCACTCGCCACCACAATGGCTTCGTCCTCCAGAATGGGGTGCGTGGTGAATTGCGGGTCATCGGCAATCTGGGGGGAGATGATCACATCCAGCCGCCCTGCCCGCAGGGACTCCTTGAGTACATCGTCCTGGCCGATGGACAGCTTCAAGGTCACCTCCGGGGCCCGCTCCAGCAAAGCGGCAGTCAGGTGCGGCAGCAGGTGGTCGGCCATGCTTGCCGCGCAGCCCAGGCGAATGTTGCCAACCAGCCCGCCGGCAAAATCGCGCACCTCGCGTTCGGTTTCGGCGATGTTCAACTGCAACTGCCTACCCCGCGCCAGCAACAGCTTGCCGACTTCGGTGAGCTTGATGCGACGCCCGTCACGCTGGAACAACCGGGTGCCAAGCGATTCCTCTAGCCGTTGAATGCTCTTGGTCAACGCCGGCTGGCTGCGGTTGAGCTGTTGCGCAGCGCGGCCCAGGTGGCCGAGCTCGGCGATGGTTTCGAAATAGGTAAGGTCACGCAGGTCCATGATTCATGAATTTCAGTTATGGATTCATCAAAAGTAGAAAATAGACTTGATAGATTGCGCCGTCGATAATTTTCTCCGCTGGCGCTGCCAGCCCCGTGTTATCGCTGCGCAAGGAGTATCTACGTTGCAGACCGCCCTCTCAGGCTTTTCCAGACCTCTCTTCCAATGGCTCGCCCTACTGACCTGCGCCGGCGCCCTCGGCCAAATGTTGCATGCCCTGGCCGTACCGGCCGGGTTGTTCCTCGGCCCTATGCTGGTAGCCATCGTGTTCGGCGTTTGCGGAGCACGCTTGAGCCTGCACCGCCAGGTGTTCCGCTTCGGCCAGGGCTGCGTCGGGTTATTGGTGGCCCATTCGGTGTCCTGGGCCGTGCTGGTCTCCATGGCCCAGTCCTGGCAACTGATGCTGGTGGCCACGTTCATCACCGTGGCCTTGAGCGCCATCGTCGGCCTGGGCACCGTGCGTTTCGGCGGCATCCCAGGCAGCACCGCCGCCTGGGGTACCGCGCCAGGCGCCGCGTCAGCCATGGTGTCGATGGCCGAAGAGCACGGTGCTGACGCCAGGGTGGTGGCAACCATGCAGTATGTGCGTGTGGTCTGCGTGGTCATGATCGGCTCGCTGGTCAGCCACCTGCTCGGTGCCACCCCGGCGGCGGGCGCGGCAGCCACTGCGCCAGCGATGACGCAGGGCTCGCAGCTGGTCGACGGGCTGCTCAGCCTCGCGGTGGTGTTCGTGGGCCTGGTGGCCGGTAACCGTGTGCCTGCCGGTGCGCTGCTGATGCCGCTGTTGCTCGGGGGTGCGCTGCACCTGGGCGGGTGGCTGACAATCAGCTTGCCTGAACCGCTGCTGGCCGTTGCCTACGGCGCCATCGGGTGCTACATCGGCTTGCGCTTCGATCAGCAGACCGTGCGTTATGTGTGGAAACGCTTGCCCACCATGATTGCCGGCGCGGTAGCGTTGATTGTGTTGTGTGCGGCGTTTGCCTGGGGGCTGGCCCTGGCCATGGGCACGGACTTTCTGTCCATGTACCTGGCGACCAGCCCCGGAGGGCTGGATGCCATGGCGATCATTGCGGTAGAAACCCATGCCGACGTCGGCTTGGTGCTGGCGATGCAAACGCTGCGGTTGTTTGGGGTAATCCTGACCGGGGCCTTTTGTGCCAGGCAGATCATCCGGTTGACCCAGGCGTAAGCCGGCCACCCGATGCCAGGCACTTGCTCAGCCCCGCAACGCCGCCTCGATTGCCGCCACATCGATCTTGTCCATTGTCATCATCGCCTCGAAAGCCCGCTTGGCCGCTGCCCGGTCCGGGTTGCCGATGGCCTCGATGAGGATACGTGGGCAGATCTGCCACGAGATACCCCACTTGTCCTTGCACCAGCCGCACACGCTTGCCTGGCCGCCATTGCCAACGATGGCCTGCCACAGCCGGTCGGTTTCGGCCTGGTCTTCGGTGCTGACCTGGAACGAGAAAGCCTCGCTGTGGGTGAATGCCTTCCCGCCGTTGAGCCCTACGCAGGGGATGCCCATGACAGTGAATTCGACGGTGATCACGTCCCCCGCCTTGCCCGATGGATAGTCGCTCGGTGCCTGGTGCACCGCGACGACCTGGCTGTTCGGAAAGGTACTGGCATAGAAGGTGGCCGCTTGCTCGGCATCATGGTCGAACCAGAGGCAGATCGTGTTCTTGGCAGTCATGGTCAGGCTCCATGGACAGGCAGAGAACATTGAGTCTAGCGCCTCAGCCAGGACGGGGGGACATTTACTGAAAAGCTGTTGACGCGGATGCGCGTGGCAATGAGCGAGCTTGCCGATTACATCGCGTCCCTCCCCCAGCCTTCGCGCAGTCACAAGCCCAGCCAGGCAATAAAAAACTAAACTCTCGCACGCCAGGCCCGGTCACAGCCTTTGAGCATGCAACATGGACTGCAATCCAAAGGAGACTGGACATGCCCTTCCCTTTCGAACCGATGTTCCCCCACCTGCGTCGCCTGGCCCTGGCCAGTGCGCTGATGGCTTGCGTGCCAGGCGCCTGGGCGAGTGACGTATTGCTGGTAGGCAACAAGGCCGATGCCAGCGTCTGGGCGCTGGACAGCACCAATGGCCAGGAACTTGCCCGTCTGCCGGTAGGTACCGGCCCGCACGAAGTGGTGGTGGCCAGTAACGGGCTGCTGGCAGCGGTGGGCAACTACGGTGCCCAGGGCACGGCCAACAACAGCCTGAGCGTGATCGACTGGCCATCACGCACCGTGGTGCGCACCATCGACCTGGGCAAGGACTCGCGCCCCCACGGCATTCGCTTCCTGCCGGACAGCCAGCGGGTGGTGGTCACCACCGAAGACAGTGAGCGCCTGTTGATCGTCGATCTGGCCCAGGGCAAGGTGCTCGACCGCATCGACGTGGGTGGCGGCAAGCCGCACATGGTCGCGCTGTCACCGGGCGCTGACCGGGCCTATGTGACCCATGTCGAGTCGGGCACGCTGTCGGTAGTGGACCTGTTGCACAAGAAAAAGATTGCCGACATACCGACCGGTAACGGCAGTGAAGGCATCGCGGTGACCCCGAGCGGCACCCAGGTATGGGTCAGCAACCGCGAAGGTAACGAGGTGGTGATCGTCGACGCGAAGCGGTTGGAGGTCACTGACCGTATCCGCACTGGCCTGTTCCCGATCCGCATCGCCATGACACCAGATGGCAAGTATGCACTGGTGACCTGCGCGAAGTCGGCGGAACTGGCCGTGATCGACGTGGCGGCCAAGCGTGAAATCAAGCGTATTGGCCTGGCCAAGGAGGGTGAGCATTACCGCGAAACCCTGCTCGGCGCCCAGGCGCTGCCGATTGGTGCGGTGGTGTCTCCCGACGGCAAGCGGGCCTATGTGGCTATCAGTGGCAGTGATCAGGTGGCGGTGATCGATACGGCCAGCTGGACCGAGAAAGACCGCTGGAAAACGGGGCCGGAGCCGGATGCGCTGGCCATCGTCCCGCAGCCTGAGAGCTGATCTGTCACGCACCCAGCCGGCGCGGCCATGCCAGGACGCGCCGCGCCGGGTTGCAACATCCTGCAGAGAATTCCTACTCAAGGCAGTGAACCTGCTTACAAAAACGCGGTCTTTCGCTGACGGTCAATTCACCGACCGGTTCACCGGCCCCTGCATGATCACACGTCATCGGGCCTACTTTTTCTGTTGCAGCGAAGACCCAACATGCCTGAATCCCGCCCAGTCTCCCTCGCACTCCCTGCCCTGCGCGGCAGCCTGATCGCCGCCCTGGTGGCGCTCGCTGCCCCCGTACATGCCGAAGAGCCGGCCAGCGATGCGCGCTGGGTCAGTGACAGCCTGAGCACCTACGTACGCAGCGGCCCGACCGATGGCCACCGCATTGTCGGCACGCTCAAGTCCGGGCAAAAACTCAGCCTGGTTGGCAGCCAGGGCAACTACAGCCAGGTGCGCGGGCAAAATGGTGACCTGGTATGGATACTCACCAGCGACCTGCAGTCCGTACCGGGCCAGGGTGAACGCTTGCCGCAACTCGATGCGCAGGTGGCGCAGTTGTCCGGCCAGCTCAAGACCATTGACGACAGCTGGAAGAACCGCGTGCAAGGCATGCAGGAAACCCTCGACTCGCGCAAGCAACTGATCGATGAACTGGAAGCACGCAACAAGGCGCTCAACGAGCAACTCGACCAGTCCCAATCGGCCTTGCGTGATACCCAAGCGCGGCTGGGCGACGAGAACAAGCAGGTGATGATGCGCTACATGGTCTATGGCGGTAGCATTGCCGGCGCTGGCCTGCTGGCGGGGCTGATCCTGCCGGCCCTGACACGCGGGCGCAAGAAGAACGACCGCTGGTTCTGACGGGCGCCTGCGCGCTGCCGACCCAAGGCGGTCGTCGACCCTGAACCGGCCCCTGGCGGGTGGCACCGCGACGCGGCCAGTTCAGGCACACACCTATTTCCCGCGGGCTTTGTTATAAATAGTCTTGGCCCGGTCGGCCGATGACTGACACGTGGTCATGTCGCCTTTGGCCTGCGCCGCCTTGGCTTGCTTGAGCAGCTCGTGGTAATCGTGGGCCATGCCCCCATGCAGCGCCTGGCCATCGGTTTTGTGGATGTCTTCCAGTTCCTTGATCTTGGCTGCGCAGTTGCTCGCCGGATCGGCGTGGGCGGCAAAACTCAGTACCGAGGCGATCACCAGCAGTGTCATGGATTTGATGGCATTCATGGAGTGCTCTCCTGGAAAGTCGGATGATCATCGCGTGACGTTTAACACGACGCAGCAAAAAGCATAGTCCGCCAAGCGTGCCGTCGCCTCGGTTCCTGCTGTCATCGTGCCCTACCGGCAAGGCCGTGAGCACGGCGCTGACTCACTGGGCCCGAAACGCGGTACCTACTGCCGCAACCGTTCCAACGCGTCCAAGACAAAACCGATGGCCCGCTCCGTTTCGCCTTCCCGACGAGCAATTCCCAATTGCCGCCACAACCCCGGCCGCAACGGCCGGCATGCAATACGCCGGTCCAGCTCCGCCCCCTCGCCCTCTTGAGGCAGCAACGTGGCACCATAACCGGCACCGACCAGGCTCTTGATAGCGTCGTTGTAATTCAGCTCAATACGCGGCTCAGGGTACAACCCCGCTGCGGCGAACCATTCGCTGGTCACGCGCGACAGTTGCGTGCTGTTGTCGTTGAGGATCAAGGCGCGCTGGCCCAGCCAAGCCGGGGTGACTTTGGCTGGTGGCTGCCACTCGGCGGGCACGTAGGCGAGGATCGGGTCGCGCCGCCAGGGGGTGACCTTGACCCCCTTGCCCGCCACCTGCGGCAAAGCCACCAGGCCGACGTCCAGGGCGCCTTCGCGCAGCCGAGCCAGGGAAGCCTGCGAGGTGAGCACCTGGACCTGCACATCGATACCTGGGTGTGCCACCCGCAGATGCTCCAACGCTTTGGGCAGCAGGTGTGCGATGGCGCCGGTGGAGGCGCCCAGGCGCACCCGGCCCGTCAGGCCTTCGACTTGTCGGCGCACTTCATCCAGCGCCAGGTCGGCATCGGCCAGCAACCGTCGGGCACGGGCCAAGAGGGTTTCGCCGATAGTCGTCGGACGGATCTGGTTGCGGTTGCGGGTCAGCAGTGGCGCGCCAACCCGCGCCTCCAGCTCAGCCACGTGCAAGCTGATAGTTGGCGGCGCCAGGTTGAGCTGGCGGGCGGCCTCGGCGAATGAGCCTAGGTCGGTGATCACCACCAGGGTGCGGAGGCGGTCGAGGCTGATTTCGCGCATGGGTGAGGTCCTGTTGGGGCGAGCCTGCGAAAGGGTCGGCACAGGCGGTTTCAAATTCAGAATAACTGAACACCAGCATCATGATATTCAAATTTTCTTTACACCCGCCACAGGCGAGCATAGGTCATCCTCCTTTGACCGGACCCTGACCATGCACAACCCTGTTGTCTTCATCGATGGCGACCAAGGCACCACTGGCCTGCAGATCCACGCCCGCCTAGCGGGGCGCAACGACCTGCGCCTGCTGACGTTGCCCGAAGCCGAGCGCAAGGACCCACAACGGCGCAGCGAGGCCATCAACAGCGCCGACATCGCCCTGCTGTGCCTACCCGATGAGGCCGCCCGCGAGGCCGTGGCAGCCATTGATAACCCAGCAGTACGGGTGATCGACGCCAGCTCGGCGCACCGCACCACGCCTGGCTGGGTCTACGGCCTGCCGGAACTAGACGCGCATCAGGCCGAGCGTATTGCCCAGGCCAAGCGTGTCAGCAACCCCGGCTGCTACCCCACCGGCGCCATCGCCCTGCTGCGCCCGCTGGTCAAAGCCGGCTTGCTGCCGGCCGACTATCCCCTGAGCATCCATGCCATTTCCGGTTACTCTGGGGGTGGCCGGGCGGCCGTCGAGCGGCATGAACAGCCCGACGCCGCGCGGGCGCCGACCCTGCAGTTGTATGGCCTGGAACTGGCGCACAAGCACGTACCGGAAATCCAGCTGCACGCCGGTCTGTCGACACGGCCCGTGTTCATGCCTGGTTATGCGGCCTATCGCCAGGGCATCGTGCTGAGCATTCCACTGCAGCTGCGCCTGCTGCCTGGCGGGGCCAGCGCCGAGCAGTTGCAAGCGTGCCTTGAGCAACACTATCAAGGCGCCCGTTACGTGCAGGTGTCGCCGCTGCACCAGCACGGCCCGGCCACCCCGCTCGACCCCGAGGCACTGAACGACAGCAACGAGCTGCGCCTGGCCCTGTACGCCAACCCCGAGCACGGTCAGGTGCTGTTGACCGCCGTGTTCGACAACCTGGGCAAGGGCGCGTCGGGCGCTGCGGTGCAGAACCTCGACCTGATGCTGGCGGCGATGCAGGCGCAAGGCTGACGCAGTAAAAAGGGGTTAGACTGTGTACCCCGCGCCATCCGGCGCGGGGTGATTCAACCGCAGCCGGAGCCCGTCCACCGATGTTCATCCTGAGCCGCCTCGACAGCGTGCCGCCCGAATCCTTCCAGAACCAGATCCGCGAACTGGTGATCCATCACGTCGGCGATCTGAGCAGTGTCGCCATTCGTGCCGACAACCCGTTGTACCCGCTGTACCAATACGGGGTGGGGATGGAGGTGCACCAATACCTACAGGCGATGGATGGCACCCGCGGCCTGGACGTGCAGCTCACGCTCGCGCTGGACGCCGAGGCGCCGGACCAACTGCTTGGTTTCGCCCTGGCGCTGCCCGCCCAGGACAACCCACAGGCCTGTGTACTGGCCTTCCTCGCCGTGGTACCTGAGCGCCGCCGCCAAGGCGTCGCCCGTGCCCTGCTGGGCGACGTGCAGGCGCGGTACGCCAGTGTCGAGCTGAATGCCTTTGTGCACCAGGTGCCGTGGTTCGAGGCCATGGGCATGCAGGTGGTAACGGCCAGCGGCCCGCAGGTGCTGATGAGCAGCACCGGGCACGCCAGTGGCGCGTTGATCGGGCGATTGGACATTGCACCGATCTACCAGACCACCGAGGTGCATCAGATTCATACCTACCTGCTCAATCAGCAGGGGGAGGATGCGATGATCGAGGCTGAGCAGCAGCGGGATGAGTGGCTGGATGAGCTGGCAATGCGCGCGCGTGAGTGTGTGAAGCAGCGCAAGACGGTGCATTGAGCTGGGGGGCTCTATCGCCGGCGGGAGAAGTGGAGCGCAGCAGCCCCACAGGAAACTCGGTTCCTGTGGGAGCCCGCTTGCCGGCGATAAAACCACACCGGCCCGTCAGGCATGCACCCAACGCCGGTGCAGCCCACGGGCCAAGGCATCGAGCATGAACCCCAGCACGCCGATCAGCAACACCATCGCCATCAGTTCCGAATAGGCCAGGCGGTCGCGGGTATCCAGAATGAAGTACCCCAGCCCTGCACTCACCCCAAGCATTTCGCAGGGCACCAACACGATCCACAAGATGCCGATGGCCAGGCGCACGCCGGTCAGCACATGGCCGATCACCCCGGGGAGGATCACCTTGCACAAGGTTTCCCACCGCGTGGCACTCAGGCTGCGGCTCAATTGCAGCCAGCGTGGGTCCAGTTGACGCACGCCAGCAGCGGTGTTGAGCAGGATCGGCCATAGGGCCGCGAAGGCCAGCAGGAAGTAGATCGGCTGGTCACCCACCCCCATCAGCATCACCACCACGGGCATCCACGACAGCGGCGAGATCATCCGCAGGAACTGGAAGGCCGGTGTGGTGGCGGCCTCCAGGTGCCGGTAGCTGCCCACCAGCAGGCCCAGGGGCACGCCGATCAGCAGCGCCAGCAACAGGCCCACCAGAATACGCTTGAGGCTGACCCAGATGTGCCCGTAAACCTCCCCCTGCCCCAGCAGTTCGACCAGGCTGGCCAAGGTTGCCTGGGGCGAGAAGCGCGCCGACAGGCCATCGGCCTCGCCAAACAGCCTCACGCCGGCCCACCACAACAGCAACAACCCCAGCAAACCAACCAGCCCCAGGCCAGCGTGTACGACATGCTTGCGCATCAGACCGCGAACTCCTCGCTACGCTCGAAGCTGTCGGCGATGCCGAACACCGACGGGCCGCCGACAGCCGCGATGGCGTTGCGCACGAAGCGGTCGTCGACCAGGTCGCGAGCGGTCTGCGCCGGGTCCAGGCCGGCCAGAAAACTGCTCTCGCCTTCGATCAGGGTGTTTTTCAGGCGCTTGACCAGTTCCTCGGTGTAGCTGGGGAACGGGTAAGGCTGGAAGTCGATGCGCTTTTCGTCCCACTGCTGGTGCTGGATGGCGCCGCTGGCAATGTAGCTGGCGCGGTCTTCGGCGGACGGGGCCAACACCTTGGTCAGCACAGCCGGCTCGTGCGGGGTGTATTTGTTGGGGCCGGCCTTGGACAGCAGCGCGGCGGCTTCGGCACGGTGGTCGCGGGTCCAGTGCTGCGCCTTGACGATGGCGTTGACCACCTTCTGTGACCACTCGGGACGGTTGTTCAGGTCATGTTCATGCATGAACACCACGCAGCAGGCGTGGTTGCGCCAGACATCACCGGTAAAACGCTGAACGCGGCCGACCTTGAGGTTCTCGGCCAGGGCGTTGAACGGTTCGGCCACGATGTAGCCGGCGATGCGCTTGCTGGCCAGTGCCGGCGGCATGTCCGAGGGTGGCAGCACCAGCAGGTTGACCTCATTGGCTGCCAGTGGCGCATTGGCCGGCTTGGACACGGGCGTAAGGCCGTTGTCGTTGAGCATCTGTTGCAGCACCACGTTGTGGATCGAATACCAGAACGGGATGGCTACGGTCTTGCCACCGAGCTGTTTCATCTCGGTGATGTCCGGCGCTACAGTCAGGCCCGACCCGCCAACGTGGTTCCACGCCACTACCTTGGCCGGCACCTTGCTGCCATAGCGTGCCCATACCGTCATGGGCGACAGCAGGTGGATGACGTTGACCTGACCAGAGATGAACGCCTCGATCACCTGAGCCCAACTGCGCAGCAGCACCGGGCGCTCAGCCTTGATGCCTTCTGCCTCGAACAGGCCGTTGTTGTGCGCCACCAGCAATGGCGTGGCATCAGTGATCGGCAGGTAGCCGATGCGTACTGGCGCATCCGGTTCGGCGGCAGCACGCGCCTGCAGGCTCGACAGCAGCGGCAGCGCACCGGCGGCAGTAAGCATGGCGCTGAGCTTGAGGAAGTCGCGACGCGAAGAAGAGGAACAGCAGTCATCCATGCACATGGACAGCCTCCGAGGGCAAGGGGGTAGAGGAAGGTTCGGCTGCGCGGCTTGCCCGCCGAAGGGTTTTGAGAATGTCGATACGCAGCGCCCCCAACTCCTCGACCCGATGCGTGCGAGGTTGCGGCAGGTCGATGTGCCATTGGCCGAGGATGTGCGCTGGGTGATCGCCCAGTAGCAGGACCCGGTCGGACAACAGCAGGGCTTCGTCAATATCGTGGGTAATCAGTACCGCCGCGGTGTTATGCGTGGCGATCAGTTGCAGCAGCAGTTGCTGCATGTCGGCACGGGTCACTTCATCCAGAGCACCGAAGGGCTCGTCGAGCAGCAGCACCTCGGGCTGGCGTGCCAGGCAGCGGGCCAACGCAGTGCGCTGGGCCATGCCGCCAGACAGTTGCGCCGGGTACTGGTTGCGCGCATGGGCCAGCCCCACGGCGGCGATCGCATGGTCGATGCGTGCACGGCGCTCGGCTGCGCTCAGCTTGGGCTGACGGGCAAAGTCCAGGCCGAAGGCCACGTTCTTTTCCAGGCTCAGCCACGGCAGCAGGCTTGGGTCCTGAAAGGCCACCGCCAGGCGCGGATGGGGCCCCTGCAGCGGTTCGCCGTGCAAGTTCACGCTGCCGCTACGCGGCTGCTGCAGGCCGGCCAGGACCCGCAGCAGGCTGGACTTGCCGACACCACTGGGCCCGAGGATGGTGACCACTTCCCCAGGCGCCAGTTGCAAGTCGAAACGCGCCAGCACCTCCTGCCAGCCGCCCTCGCGTGGATAGCCCAGGCTTATTTCACAGGCTTCGAGCAACGGTTGGCTCATGCGCTGGCCGCCTGGCGGTGCAGTTCGGCACGCAATTGCACCAGGCTTGGGGTGACGATGGGCACGAAGGCCGATTCACGCCAGCGGCGGGCAAACCCTGCGCCGAATTCACTCAAGTAGGCCTTGCCACCGCTGGCCTGCAGCTCCAGTTGCACAGCGTCGGCGGCGCTTTCAGCCAGGGTGATGCGCAGCTTGAACAGTGCGGCAGGCTGGCTGAGGAAACGGCCTTCGAGCAAGCCCTGCTTGAGCGCTGCCACGGTATTTTCCAGGCGTTCCTGGAGCACCTGGCGCGCTTCTTCGAGGAACGAAGTACGGCCATTGATGTGCCCCTGCACCTCGTCCAGCGCACGGCGCGCCAGGCCGATAGCCATACCGCACTGCAACGCGAGGAACGCCGGCCGCACCTTGGGCAGGAACTCACGGGCGTTTTCATGCAACAGCCAGTCGCGGCTGAGCGCCACTTCATGGAACGCCAGGGCCGCCGTGTTGCTCGACTGCAGGCCCATCAGTTGCAAGTCGTCGGACCGTTCCAGCCCCACAGCATCGGAGGGGATCGCCAACACGAATGGCACACCACCGGCGTCGTCCTCGATGGCTGCTGCCACCACGAAACCACTCTTGCGCAGGTTGGTGACCCAATGCAGGCGGCCGTCAAGGGCCCAACCCTCGGTTTGCGGGCGGCCCCGCACCTGCAGCGTTTCAATGCCAGAAAGGAACTTCATGGCGTTGGACAGGCCGGTGGCACCGGCCAGCTCGCCGGTCAGCAGGCCAGGCAACAGGCGCTCGCGCAGCGCCTGGTTTGGGCTTTGCAATAAGTATTCGATGAAGGCACGCTGGCCCCAGCAGACAAACGCCGACGCCAGCGAATGGCCGGCAATGGCAGCGATCGCCTCGACGGCGTCAGTCACCTCGCCCCCGCTCCCGCCCAGCGCCGGGTCGACGCCGATGCGCAGCACCTGCGACTCGGCGATGTGCGCCAGCACGCGGTGCGGGTCGCACCGGCCCTGGTCGATTGCCTCGGCATTGGCATCCAGCCACTGACGAAATGCAGAATCAAGCATGTCCCTACTCCTGTTGAAAACGCAGGCGCCGTGGCGCCACGCGCGGTTTATGCAGAGGGCTGCCAGCGGTACTTGCTCAGCTCGTCGTTGAGCGGCGTCTGGGCGAACACATTAGCAAAGTTGCACAGGGTTGCGAGGCTCACGCCAAGAATCACTTCCAGGGCGTTGCCTTCGGTGAAGCCTGCATCGCGAAACGCCTGATAAGTGGCGTCGCTGACATTGCCGCGGGTGGCGATGACTTCACGGGCAAATTCAGCCAGGGTTTCATAGCGGGCGTCCGGCAGTTCGCCACGGGCGCGCAAGGCATCGACTACGTTCTGCGGCAGCTTGGCCTTGTTCAACGCCACGGCGGTGTGACCCGCCACGCAGAAGTCGCAACCATGGTGGGTGGCGGCGATCAATTGCACCACTTCGCGTTCGGCCAAGGTCAGCTCAGACTTGCCATTGAGGGCAGAGACGGTGACGTAGGTTTCCAGGGCCGCGGGGGCGTTTGCCAGCACGCCCAACAGGTTGGGGATGAAACCGGAATTCTTCTGGGCGTTCTCGAGGAACGGACGGGCCGCTTCCGGGGCGCTCTGCAGAGTGTGTAGAGTAATGCGCGAGGACATGGAGTGGACTCCTTTGATGGGTGTCCATACAGTCTGTTGGTTATAAGAATTACCCTCCATATTCGTCAGTCGCCTTTCCTTGCTCCTGAGTCTTTGCATTAGATGATTTCGTCCACCCCTCTTGTCGATTGGTTATTAGAAGGCCTCGAACTCGATGCCAGCCTGTTCCATGTAGGCCGCTATTGCGGTGGCTGGCACGCCAGCACCCACGGTTTGGGCCGGGCCAGCTTTCACTTGGTGGTGCAGGGGCATTGCTGGCTGCACATCGATGGCCAGGCCGAGCCCGTGCGCCTTGAGGCCGGGGATGCCGTGTTTCTGCTGCGCGACCTGGCTTACCGGCTGTCTGGCGACAAGGACCCAGTCAGCGCCTGCGCACAGCCACGCCAGACCATGCAAGTACTCGATGCCAGTGCCAGCGATGGGGTGGGCCTGGTGTGCGGGTTCTTTCACTTGCGCCCGGGGTTGTCGTCGCTGATTGTCGACGGGCTGGCCGACTGGATTCTGTTGCGCGCCCACGAGCCGGCCGGGCATGCCGCACGAGCACTGTTCGGGCTGATCCTGGAGGAATGCCAACGCGCGCCCGCGCCATCGCAAACCCTGCTGGAACGCCTGACCCACCTGTTGTTCCTGTATGTCCTGCGCCAGCAGGTGCATGCCGGGCAGCCTCTTGGCGGCTTGGTCGCCCTCGCCCGGCACCCCGCGTTCGCTGGGCTGCTCGAACAATTGATCGACCAGCCTGGCAATGCCTGGACCCTGGAAAGCATGGCAGCCTGCACGGGGCTGTCGCGGTCGGCATTCTTCAAACGCTTCAATGAACTGGCCGGGCAGTCACCAGGGCAGGTACTGCTGGCCTTGCGAATGCGCCACGCGTGCCAGCTGCTGCGGGCGGGCAATACCGTGGAACAGGTGGGGGCGCAGGTGGGATATCAGTCGGTGGCAGCGTTTACTCGGGCGTTTGCCAAGGCCATCGGGGTGCAGCCAGGGGCCTATCGCAGGCAGCATGAAGGGCGGTGAGGTAGGCAGTGAATGGGCAGCGAACCTGACATATCAGTCAATAAATGAAGGATATGTCAGCACTTGTCATGACATTGAATGACTGGTCAATAATGATGGCATTGTGGCATCATTGAAAACAAAAAATATTCAAGAGGGTGAGGCAAACACTTAAATCCGCAGCGCATCGAGAGACTGGCACCACCCCGGGTGAGCCGGCTTTCCGTCCATGCTCTTGACGCCTGCACGCCAACGTCAAGGAGCATTCCATGCAGTTACGGAATATGAAGATCGGCATTCGCGCTGCCAGCGCATTCGCCCTGTTGGGCATCCTGGTCCTGATCATGGGCCTGCTTGCACTCTATGAAACCCGGCAAATGGACAGGGCCACGGACGAGATCCGGGTCACCTGGTTGCCTGCCGTGGTGGCACTGAACGAAGTCAGCACCAACCTCGGTCGCTCCCGCGCCGTCACCCTGCGCACGGTGCTGGACGACAGCGCCGAGGAACGCGCCCGTAACCTCGAGATGCTCAAAGGCATCAACGAACAACTCGCCAAAGGCCTGAAGGACTACGAAGACACGATCGTCGAGACCGATGATCACACGCTGTTCAACGCCTTCAATGGCGCCCACCAACAGTACCTGGACGTTCAGCGACGTCTGCTTCAGGCCGTGACCGCTCGCCAGATGGATGAGGCCAAGCATCTGGTCAGCGGCGAAATCACGCAGTCCTCCGACGCCATGATGAAGGCCATGAGCGCACTGATCGCCTACAACGGCAAAGGTGCCGAGCAGGCCTCGCAGCGCAGCAGCCACGCCGCCGACGAAGCGTTGAGCGCCATCATTGGCTCACTGCTGGTGATCGTCGTCGCGATGGCCGCCATTGCCACCCTGCTCACCCGCAGTATCGTCCTGCCGCTGGGCGATGCCGTGGCCGTGGCCGAGCGCGTGGCGACTGGCGACCTGACCCATACCATCCAGGTAACCGGCCACGATGAGCCGGCCCAGCTCCTGCGCGCCTTGAGCCGCATGCAGGAAAGCCTGCGCGACACCATCCGCAAAATTGCAGCTTCGTCCGATCAACTGGCTTCTGCCTCGGAGGAGCTGCACAGCGTGACTGAAGACACCAGCCGCGGCCTGCACCAGCAAAGCGCAGAGATCGACCAGGCCGCAACGGCCGTTAACCAGATGACCGCGGCCGTCGAAGAGGTGGCGAACAATGCGGTGAGCACCGCCGATGCTTCCCAGGGCGCCGACCGCACTACCCGCGATGGCCGCGAGCAGGTCAATCAGGCGCTGGCCTCGATCCAGCACCTGGTCGATGACGTCACCGGTACTTCCGCCGAGATCGAACTGCTGGCCAGCAACGCCAATGAAATCAGCCGGGTGCTCGATGTGATCGGCGCGATTGCCGGGCAGACCAACCTGCTGGCACTGAACGCCGCCATCGAGGCCGCTCGTGCTGGCGAGGCAGGCCGTGGCTTTGCCGTGGTGGCCGACGAGGTGCGCGCCCTCGCCCACCGCACCCAGCAGTCCACGGCAGAGATCGAGCAGATGATCGCTGGCATCCAGAACGGTACCGAGCGTGCGGTGTCCGCCATGCACAACAGCCAAGGGCGAGCCAGCGGCACGCTGGAAGTGGCCCAAGGTGCCGGGCAGGCACTGGAGGTCATCGCCGAGGCGATTGCTTCGATCAACCAGCGCAACCTGGTGATTGCCAGCGCGTCGGAGGAACAGGCGCAGGTGGCGCGCGAAGTGGACCGCAATTTGGTGAACATTCGTGATCTGGCGATGCAGACGTCGGCGGGCGCCAACCAGACCAGCGCGGCGGCACAGGACTTGTCGCGGTTGGCGGTGGACCTCAATGGCATGGTGGCGCAGTTCAAGGTTTGATCGGATATAGCCGGGGCCGCGGTGCGGCCCATCGCCGGCAAGCCAGCTCCCACAGGTTCTATGTTGCCCTTGAAGGGTACACCATCACTGTGGGAGCTGGCTTGCCGGCGATGGGCTGCAACGCAGCCCCTGTTACAGCAACCTCAATCTCTCAGTCGTTGATACTCACAACCCGCCCCGCCTGCTCGGCAGCCTTGCCGCGCGTCGCCAGGCAGTAATACAGCGGCACTGTCACCAGCAGCCCGAACAGCCAGGACAAGTCCGCCCCTTCGACAATGTTCGAATACGGCCCCACATACAGCGCCGTATTGGCAAACGGCAGCTGCACCACGATGCCGCAAGCATAAGCAATAATCGCGTGGTGATTGAACCGACCATAGATGCCGCCGTCGGCACTGAAGATCGAAGCGATGTCGTACTGGCCCTTTTTGATCAGGTAGAAGTCGATCAGGTTGATCGACGCCCACGGCACAAGCACCAGCAACAGCGCCAGGATCAGGCCGATGAAGTGGCCAATGAAGTCCGCCGAGGCGTTAAGCGCAACCATCGCGCAACCCACCAGAATCACCGAGGCCAGGGTTACCCGTACCTTGATGCTCGGCGTCCATTTGGCAAAGAAGGTTTGGATGGCGGTAACGATCGACAGCACTGCGCCATACAGGTTGAGGGCGTTGTGGCTGATGATATTAAGCAGGAACAGCACCATAAGAATCGGGCCCAGCCAGCCGGTAGCCTGCTTCACCGCGTCCATGGCGTCGGTACCTTCCGGCACGCACAGCACTGCCACGGCACCAAAGCTGAAGCACAGGATGGTGCCCAGGGTAGCGCCGAAGTATGTGGCCCAGAACGGCTTGGCAATGCCGACTTCACGCGGCAGGTAACGCGAATAGTCGGACGTATAAGGCGAAAAGCTGATCTGCCAGATGGTGCCCAGCGACACTGTGGCAATGAACCCCGACAGGTTGAACGCGCCACGGCTGAAGAAATCGGCGGGCAGGTCCTGGGTAAACATCATGATGAAGCCGGCCAGCAGTGCCGAGCCCATCACCCAGGTACCGATACGGTTCAGGCCGTGGATGAAGCGATAGCCGATTACGCCGATGGCCGTCGCGCTCAGGGCGCCGATGACGATAGCCGTGGGCATCGGCACGCCAGGGGCGATGCCGTGGATCGATTTGCCCGCCAGCACGATGTTGGAGATGAAGAAGCCGACGTAGATCAGCGCCGTGAAGAACACGATCAGCAAGGCACCATAACGGCCAAACTGGCCACGGCTCTGCACCATCTGCGGAATGCCCAGCTGCGGTCCCTGCGCAGAGGCCAAGGCGATGACCACGCCCCCGAGAAGATGGCCCAGTGCGATGGCGACCAGGCCCCACAACAGGTTCAGGTGGAACACCTGGACCACCATGGCGCCAGTGACGATGGGCAGCGGCGCGATGTTGGTGCTGAACCAGAGGGTAAAGAGATCGCGCGCCTTCCCATGGCGCTCGGCAGGCGGAACGTAATCGACCGTGTGGTTCTCGACAAACGTGTGTTGCGATGACGGTTGGGACATGGTTTTCAGCTCGAAAGGTCGTTTTTATCGTTGTAAGGAAACCGCGTCTAGGCGGCCTCTCAGCTGAGGACCATATTATGGTATTCCAAGATTTTGACAACACTGCTTCGGTTTCTAAAACGGTAACTGATCCGGTTCAGCCACGGCGGCGAACGCGCTGCCATTCCTTCAAACCCCCTGTTCATGCGGCTTTGCGCCATTCATCGTGATTTTACAGCGAGGGAAAATTCCGCTTGCAAATCTAGTATTACGGTATACCATCAGACACATCAACGATAAAAAGCGGTCCACCGCTACCCCTTTCGAGGTACACGCCATGATCGACGCAACCGTCTACAAGAACGTCTTGGGCTCCTTTCCCTCCGGCGTCACCGTCATCACCACCCTGGACGACGACGGCTCGATCGTCGGCCTCACCGCCAGCGCCTTCTCGTCCTTGTCGATGGACCCACCGCTGGTGCTGTTCTGCCCCAACTACAGTGCCGACTCCTACCCGGTGCTGATCAAGAACAAGCGCTTTGCCATTCACCTGCTCTCCGGCGACCAGCAGGCCGAAGCCTACGCCTTCGCCAAAAAAGGCAAGGACAAAGCCGCCGGTATCGAGTGGACCTTGAGCGCGCTGGGCAACCCGGTGCTGGCCGGTGCCATCGCAGTGATTGAATGCGAGCTGTGGCGCGAGTATGAAGGGGGCGACCACGCCATCATGGTGGGCAAGGTGCACAACCTGATCGTCCCCGAGCAAGCCCCCCGGCCGATGGTGTACTGCCGCGGCAAGATGGCCAGCCTGCCCGCCTTCGTCTGAGACGCCTACCGTTATCACTGACGCCTGGCGCGCCAGGCGAGCCTTTCACGCTTCGAGGAAAGCCCCATGAAATTTTCGTTGTTCGTACACATGGAACGTTGGGATGAACAGGTCAGCCACCGCCAGCTGTTCGAAGACCTGACCGAACTGACCCTGATGGCCGAGGACGGCGGTTTCAGCACCGTGTGGATCGGCGAGCACCACGCCATGGAATACACCATCTCGCCCAGCCCGATGCCACTGCTGGCTTACCTTGCCGCACGCACCGAGAAGATCCGCCTGGGTGCTGGCACCCTCATCGCGCCGTTCTGGAACCCTATTCGCGTGGCCGGCGAATGCGCCTTGCTCGATGTCATCAGCAACGGCCGCATGCAAGTGGGCCTGGCCCGTGGCGCCTACCAGTTCGAGTTCGACCGCATGGCCAACGGCATGCCGGCTACCGACGGTGGCAAGGCCCTGCGTGAAATGGTCCCGGTGGTGCGCAAACTGTGGGAGGGCGACTACGCCCATGAAGGCGAGGTGTACAAGTTCCCCACCTCCACCAGCGTGCCGAAGCCGTTCAACGCCACGCCGCCGATGTGGATCGCCGCCCGCGACCCGGACTCGCACAACTTCGCCGTGGCCAACGGCTGCAACGTCATGGTCACCCCGCTGATGAAGGGCGACGAAGAAGTGCTGGACTTGAAGAACAAGTTCCAGGCCGCGCTGGACAACAACCCGGATGTGCCGCGCCCGCAACTGATGGTGCTGCGCCACACCCACGTGCACAGCCCGTCGGAGTCTGAAGGCTGGAAAGTCGGCGCCCAGGCCATCTCGCGCTTCTATCGCACCTTCGATGCCTGGTTTGGCAACAAGACCGTGCCGGTCAACGGCTTCTTGGAGCCAAGCCCGGAGTCCAAGTTCGCCGAAGTGCCAGCGTTCCAGCTGGAGAACATCCGTAAGAACACCATGATCGGCACCCCGGAAGAAATCATCGCGCGCATCAAGTACTACCAGGAACTGGGCGTCGACGAGTTCAGCTTCTGGTGCGACAACAGCCTGCCCCACGCCGAGAAGAAGAAGTCGCTCGAGCTGTTCATCAACGAAGTGGTGCCGGCGTTCGCCTGAATTCCCATTGCCTGAAGTAGTTGCGGGATCAGCCCGCTCCCGGGGGCCGTCATGGCCCTCGCGAGCGGGCATTTTTTTGAGAAATGGACAGGCAGTCCCGGCCTCTTCGCGGGGCGAGCCCGCTCCCACAGATGAACCTGGGAGCAGTGAGATACCTGTGGGAGCGGGCTCGCCCCGCGAAGAGGCCGGTACAGATACCGCAAGAATCAAGGCATCACCGCACCTTTCGTCCCTCCAGCAAGAGATTTTTTTCGCCCCCTCTTGCACAACAAATATTATGGTATACCATCAGACAACAAGACCTGATAACCCTCACCAGGAGCCCCCCATGAGTTTCGAAATCCGCAAGATCGTCACTTACTGCGAAGAGACCCGCATCGAAGGCGGCAAAGCCACCGACACACCCGTGACCATGGTCGGCCTGGCCGTGGTGATCAAAAACCCATGGGCCGGTCGCGGTTTCGTTGACGACTTGAAGCCGGAAATCCGCGCCAACTGCTCCGACCTCGGCGCACTGATGGTCGAGCGCCTGACCGCCGCCATCGGCGGTGCCGACAAGATCGAAGCCTACGGCAAGGCCGCTGTGGTCGGCGCCGACGGCGAGATCGAGCACGCCTCGGCCGTGATCCACACCCTGCGCTTCGGCAACCACTACCGCGAAGCGGTACAGGCCAAGAGCTACCTGAGCTTCACCAACAAGCGCGGCGGCCCAGGCACTTCGATCCAGATCCCGATGATGCAGAAAGACGACGAAGGCCTGCGCTCGCACTACATCACCCTGGAAATGCAGATCGAGGATGCTCCGCGTGCCGACGAAATCGTCGTGGTCCTCGGCGCTGCCGACGGTGGTCGCCTGCACCCGCGCATCGGCAATCGCTACATCGACCTGGAAGAACTGGCCGCCGAAAAAGCCAACGCTCAATAACAACAACCAAGACGGGCCGGGGCGTGGCGTGCTTACCCGCCGCGCCCGACCTTCAAGGAGCGCCCTCCATGATTCAGCCTGTCGCTGAACGGACACCGGCCGGGACCAGTTACCTAGTCCAAGGCCAGGGCCAACCCGTGGTGCTGATCCACGGTGTGGGCCTGAACAAGGAAATGTGGGGCGGGCAGTTCGTGGGCCTGGCCAACGACTACCGCGTCATCGCCTACGACATGCTCGGCCACGGCCAGAGCGCGCTGCCTGCCGCCGACATCGGCCTGGAAGGCTACGCCGCGCAACTGCAAGAGCTACTCGACCACCTGCAAGTAGCCCAGGCCTGCGTGATCGGTTTTTCGATGGGCGGCCTGGTGGCACGGGCCTTCGCCCTGAGCTACCCGCAGCGGTTGTCTGCACTGGTGGTGCTCAACAGCGTGTTCAACCGCACCCCCGAGCAGAGTGCCGGCGTGATCGCCCGCGCCGCTCAGGCTGCACAGCTGGGCCCCGACGCCAACGTCGATGCGGCCCTGGACCGCTGGTTCAGCCGCGAATACAAGGCTGCCAACCCCGCGCAGGTCGCCGCCATCCGCCAGGTGCTGGCGAGCAACGACCCGCAGGGTTATCACACCACGTATTCGCTGTTCGCCACCCAGGACATGTATCGCGCCGATGACCTGAGCACCATTGAGGTGCCGACGCTGATCGCCACCGGCGAACTCGACTCCGGTTCCACCCCGGCGATGACCCGGCAACTCGCCGCCCTCATTCCCGGCGCGCACAGCGTGGTGCTCCCCGAGCAACGGCATATGATGCCTGTGGAAGCCCCGCGGGAAGTCAACAGGATGCTCCTGGACTTCCTCAGCCAAGCCCGCACCCTCACCGAATCCGCCAAGGGGATTGTTGCATGACCCTCGTTCGTTTCCAGATGTGCATCGACGGCCAATGGTGCGATGCCCAGAGCGGCAAGACCTTCGACAGCCTCAACCCGGCCACCGCCCAGGCCTGGGCGCAACTGCCAGACGCTGATGAAGCCGATGTCGAGCTGGCTGTGCAGGCCGCCCAGCGGGCGTTCGACAGCAAAGCCTGGCGCAGCATCACTGCCACCGCGCGCGGCAAGCTGTTGCGCCGTCTTGGCGACCTGATCGCCGAGCACAAGGAGCACCTTGCCCAGCTCGAAAGCCGTGACAACGGCAAGCTGATCCGCGAAACCCGCGGCCAGGTCGGCTACCTGCCGGAGTTCTTCCATTACACCGCCGGCCTGGCCGACAAACTCGAAGGCGGCACGTTGCCGCTGGACAAGCCAGACCTGTTCGCCTACACCGTGCACGAGCCAATCGGCGTGGTGGCGGGCATCATCCCCTGGAACAGCCCGCTGTACCTGACCGCAATCAAGCTGGCCCCGGCCCTGGCAGCTGGCAACACCATCGTGCTCAAGCCGTCCGAGCATGCCTCAGCCACCATCCTGGAGCTGGCCCGTCTGGCCCTGGAGGCTGGCTTCCCGCCGGGCGTGGTCAACGTGGTCACCGGTTACGGGCCAAGCACCGGCGCGGCGCTGACCCGCCACCCCCTGGTGCGCAAGATCGCCTTCACCGGGGGCGCCGCTACCGCCCGCCATGTGGTGCGCAGCAGTGCCGAGAACTTCGCCAAGTTGTCGCTGGAGCTGGGCGGCAAGTCGCCGAACATCATCTTCGCCGATGCCGACCTGGACAGCGCCATCAACGGCGCCGTGGCCGGCATCTACGCCGCGTCCGGGCAAAGCTGCGTGGCAGGTTCCCGCCTGTTGGTTCAGGACGAGATCTTCGACGCGTTCGTCGCCCGCCTGGTCGAGCGCGCCAGGCGCATCCGCATCGGCAATCCGCAGGACGAGGCCAGCGAAATGGGCCCGATGGCCACCGCCCAGCAGTTGGCCGTGGTCGAAAGCCTGGTCGCAGCTGCCAAGGCCGAAGGTGCCAAGCTGCACATGGGCGGCAAACGTGCCGAGGTTGAAGGCGAAGGCTGGTTCTACGAGCCGACCTTGTTCGAGTGCGACAGCAACTCGATGACCATCATGCAGGAAGAAGTCTTCGGCCCTGTTGCCGCGGTCATCCGCTTCAAGACCGAGGAAGAAGCCCTGGCGATCGCCAACGACTCGCAATTCGGCCTGGCCGCCGGCATCTGGACCCGTGACCTGGGCCGTGCCCATCGCCTGGCCCGCGACGTGCGCTCGGGGATCATCTGGGTCAACACCTACCGCGCCGTGTCGGCCATGGCACCGATCGGGGGGTTCAAGAACAGCGGCTACGGCCGTGAGAGCGGCATCGATTCGGTGCTGGCCTATACCGAGCTGAAGACCGTGTGGATCAACCTTTCCACCGCGCCCATGCCCGACCCGTTTGTGATGCGTTAGGAGATAGCACGAGATGATCGAACCAGGCATCTACAAAGACGTGATGGGCTCCTTCCCCTCCGGTGTCACGGTGGTCACCACCCTGGATGCCGACGGTGCCATCGTCGGCATCACCGCCAGCGCGTTCAGCGCGCTGTCGATCGACCCGGCGCTGGTGCTGTTCTGCCCCAACTACGCCTCCGACACCTACCCAATCCTGCGTAACAGCAAGCAGTTTGCGATCCATCTGCTGTCAGCTGACCAAACGGCCGAGGCCTATGCCTTCGCCGGCAAGGGCAAAGACAAGGCCAAAGGCATCGACTGGCACCTGAGCGAGCTGGGCAACCCGCTGCTGGCCAGGGCCACGGCGATCATCGAGTGCGAACTGTGGCGCGAGTACGACGGCGGTGACCACGCGATCATCGTCGGTGCGGTGAAGAACCTGGTGCTGCCGGCCGAGCCGGTGACGCCGATGGTTTACCACAAAGGCAAGCTCGGTGCCCTGCCGCCCCTGGGCTGACCTTGAGACCGCCGGGGCTGCTTTGCAGCCCCCGTTCCACATGTTTCTTCCGGAATAGGGCACATGAACAACGAAAAGTACGAGGAAGGTCTGAAGGTCCGCACCCAGGTGCTGGGCGAGGACTACGTCAACCGCTCGATCCAGAACGCCGACGAGTTCACCAAGCCATTGCAGGAACTGGTCACCGAGTACTGCTGGGGCCATGTCTGGAGCCGCGATGGCTTGTCGCTCAAAGAGCGCAGCATGATAAACTTGGCCATGATTTCCGCGCTCAACCGGCCCCACGAGCTCAAGCTGCATATTCGCGGCGCCTTGCGTAATGGCCTGAGCCGTGAACAGATTCGCGAGATCCTGCTCCAGGTCGGCATTTATTGCGGCGTACCCGCGGCGGTGGACAGTTTCCGCCTAGCCCGCGAGGCGTTCGCCGAAGCCGATGCGGAGTCCACCCGTTAACAACGGGCTGTTCGAACCACTGCAAGGAGTGCCTCGGTTCGGGGTGCTCCGCCCTGTTGGCGCAACAGCCTCATAAAGAGCGCACCTGATGAAACGCCAGCCACTCGACGACAGCTTCAAGGTCAACCGCAACCCCGTTACCCTGCGCGAAATCGTGCTCGACAAGCTGCGCGGCGCAATCATGAACTTCCACCTGCTCCCGGGCGACCGCCTGGTCGAGCGCGACCTCTGCGACCGCCTCGGGGTCAGCCGCACCTCGGTGCGTGAAGCGCTGCGTCACCTGGAATCTGAAGGCCTGGTGGAATTTGCCGATGCCAAGGGCCCGCGCGTAGCCATCATCACCCTGGAAGATGCCCGCGACATCTATGAGCTGCGCTGCGTGCTCGAAGGGCTGATCGTGCAGTTGTTCACCCTCAACGCCAAGGCCAAGGACATCCGTGCCCTGGAGCGGGCGCTAGAGGTCAACCGCGAAGCGCTCGAGGATGGCGAACTGCAACAAGTGCTGGACTCGGTGCAAGGGTTCTACGACGTGCTGCTGGAAGGCTCCGGCAATCAGGTGGCGGCCCAGCAGCTGCGCCAGTTGCAGGCGCGCATCAGCTACCTGCGCGCCACCTCGGTGTCGCAGGAGAACCGCCGCGGCGCCAGCAACCGTGAAATGGAAAAGATCGTCGAAGCGATCAAGGGCGGCGACCCGCTGGTGGCTCACCAGGCTTCGGTCGATCACGTGCGCGCCGCGGCCAAGGTGGCACTGGACTATCTGCGCCAGAAGCAGGACGACAACACCGCCAAGGTTCGTGACATCGTCGAGCCCCTGGCCCTCAAGGAACCTCGCATAGGCCGCTGACCATGCCCACCGCCCCGCGCTATTGCCCGCACTGCACCACGGAACTGGCCCGGGGCGTTCCCACAGGCGACACCCACGCACGCCTGCACTGCATCGCCTGCGGCTATATCCACTACATCAACCCGAAGATCATCGCCGGCTGCATCATCGAGCGCGATGGCAAGTACCTGCTGTGCCAGCGCGCCATCCCGCCGCGCCCCGGCACCTGGACCCTGCCTGCAGGGTTCATGGAGGCGGGTGAAACGACCGAACAGGCGGCGCTGCGCGAAGTGTGGGAAGAGACCGGCGTGCGCGCCGAAATCGTCTCACCGTACTCGATCTTCAGTGTGCCGAAGATCAGCGAGGTGTACATCATCTTCCGCGCCATCGCTACCGAGGAAACCGGGCAATACGGGCCGGAAACGCTGGCCTACACATTCTTCGAGCCTGACCAGATTCCCTGGGAGCAGATCTACTACCCCGCCATCCGGCAGATTCTCGAACGCTACATTCTGGAGCGGCAGGCAGGGGTGTACGGGATCTACATGGGGAATGACGATACCGGTAAGGTGCATTTCATTCGCTAGGCGGTTCACCCCCATCTGGGCCGATACCACCACCACAAAGCACTCGCTAAACCGACATTCTCGGTGCACCCTTATGATCCTAGGTAAATGGATCGGAACAGCACATGGCTAAATGGCTAGACGGCGGCGGGCTGATGGCCGAACGCATTCGTAACCACGACTGGGCCGCCACGCCTCTGGGCCCGATCGACGGTTGGCCCGATGTGCTCAAGACCACCGTGGCCCTGTGCCTGGCCTCGCGCTTTCCCCAGGCCATCCTCTGGGGGCAACACCTGATCACCCTGCACAACGACGCGTTCGTCCAGATCCTCGGCAACAAACCGCAGGCCCTGGGCAAGCCGTTTGGCGAAGTGTGGCAGGAAGCGTGGAGCGACATTGCCTGCCTGGCCGACCGTGCGATGGCCGGAGAAGCCGTTTACATCGAAGATTTTGCGTTGACCATCGAGCGCAGTGGCCGCCCGGAACGCGCCTATTTCACATTCTGCTACAGCCCCATCCGTGACCAGAACGGCGCAGTGCTGGGGATGCTCGACACGGTCACCGAAACCACCCATAACGTCGTTACCAACCAGCGCCTGCACTTTCTCGACACCCTCGGTCGCGCGGTGGCCAATGCCACCGACCCGGAACGGATCATGGCGATCACCACGCGCCTGCTGGTCGAGCACCTCACGCTGTCCAGTTGTGCTTATGCCACGATGGAGGGTGACGAAGACGGTTTCACCATCCGTGGCGACTATGTCGCTGCGGGATCGCCAAGGTTACTTGGCCATTACCACCTGACCGACTTTGGCCGTTTGGCAGTCAGCCGCCTGCGCGCTGGGCTGCCCTTGGTAATCAACGACAACCTGAGCGAACTTGCACAGGAAGAAGCCGCGACGTTTCAAGCCATCGGCATCACGGCCACCATCTGCATGCCCCTGATCAAGGAGGGTCGCCTCACTGCGCTGATGGCCATCCACGACAAGGTGCCGCGGCAGTGGACGGGGTACGACCAAGCATTGATCAGCGAAGTGACCGAACGGTGCTGGGCACATATCCAGCGCGCCGAGGCTCACCAGAAAGTGCGCGAGACCATGGCCGCGCTGGGGGCGCTCAATGCCACGCTGGAACACCGTGTCGAAGAACGCACCACGCAGCTCTTGCACACCGAAGCAGTATTGCGCCAGACGCAGAAACTTGAAGCCATCGGCCAGTTGACCGGTGGCGTTGCCCACGACTTCAACAACCTGCTCACTATCATCCGTTCATCGCTGCATTTTTTACAGCGCCCCAACCTCGACGAAGGCCGCCGCGAGCGATACCTCAAGACCATGGCCGAAACGGTCGACAGAGGCGCGAAGCTGACCGGCCAACTGCTCGCGTTTGCGCGTAGGCAGGCCCTGAGCCCACAGGTATTCGACGTCGGGCCTCGCCTGCAAGCCATGGCCGAGATGATCGATACAGCCACGGGTGCCAGAGTCGAGATACAACTGGAGCTGCCCGCTGCGCCCTGCCATGTTCGCGCTGACCTCAGCCAACTGGAAACCGCGGTGGTCAACTTGATGCTCAACGGGCGCGATGCGATGGCCGGGGAAGGGCTT
Organism: Pseudomonas sp. NBRC 111131; assembly: GCF_001320525.1. NCBI lineage: Bacteria > Pseudomonadati > Pseudomonadota > Gammaproteobacteria > Pseudomonadales > Pseudomonadaceae > Pseudomonas > Pseudomonas sp. NBRC 111131. The sequence continues at coordinate 27,358 of NZ_BCBH01000026.1, forward strand.
TTGCGCCTGCGACTGCTGGCCGACCAGGGCATGCCTGGCCTGCGCGGCCAGTCAGCGCAAGCCGGGCCGTTTGCGGCCATCTCCGTGCTGGACAATGGGGTCGGAATCGCTGCGCAGTTGCTCGACCGCATTTTCGACCCGTTCTTTACCACCAAGGCACCCGGTGAAGGTACAGGGCTTGGCCTTTCCCAGGTTTTCGGTTTTGCCAAGCAGTCCGGTGGAGACGTCGAAGTGACCAGCGTGGCGGGCCAGGGCACAACCTTTACCCTGTATTTACCGCAAGAGGCAGCGCCTGACGAACAGGCCGATGTCGACAACGCTGTTGGCCCACCCCAGGTGAGCGGCGCGCAGCGGCGGATCCTGGTGGTGGAGGACAACCCCGACCTGGGTCATTTTACCGCTCAGATTCTTGAGGAACATGGCTTTCGCATCAGCTGGGCGAGGTCGGCGCAAGACGCCCTGGCGCAGTTGAGCCACAGCGCGGGAGACTTCGATGCAGTGTTCTCCGATGTCGTCATGCCAGGCATGGACGGCTTGACGCTGGCCCGCGAAATACAGCGCCAGTGCCCACAACTGCCAGTGATCCTGACCTCCGGCTACAGCGAAGCGATTGCTGAAGAGGGGCATCATGGCTTTGCGTTCCTGGCCAAGCCGTATTCGGCTGAACAGGTATGCCAGCTGCTCGGCAAAGTGCTCGGAGCTTGAAAGACCGTCAAGGCCTGGCTGTCAACAACCGCGCCACACTTTGCGCCAGCTCGGCCTGCCGGTAGGGCTTGCGCAGCACCTCGAAGCCCTTGAGCTCCTTGGGCGTCAGGTTGGCATAGCCGGTAATGATCAGCACCGGCAGGTCGGGCTTGCGCTCGCGCATCTGTTGGGCAAAACGCGCTCCGGTCATCTCGGCCATGACGTGATCGGTCACCAGCACATCGGGCATCCAGCCCCGCGCCACCCGTTGCAGCGCCGCCGCTGCACTGGCGGCCTCGATCACCTCATAGCCCAGGTCGCGCAACTGCGAGGCCGTGGCATGGCGCACAATTTCCTCATCGTCCACCAACAGTACCCGCCTCGCCCGGTCCGCCTGCGGCGCTTCAACCAGCTCGCTGTCAGCGCACACCGCGGCGCTGTCGCTGATCGGCAGCCACAGGGTGGCTTCGGTCCCCTGCCCTGGCTGCGAACCAATAGCGAAGCCACCGCCAGACTGCAACGCCAACCCTTGCACCATCGGCAGGCCCAGGCCGGTACCCTTGCCTACACCCTTGGTGGAATAGAACGGCTCGATGCAGCGGCGCAACTGCTCTTCGTCCATGCCACAACCGTTGTCGCGCACCTATAGCCAGGCCAGTTGTGCGCCCACAAGCCCGGCCGGCCGGTGCGGCCCATCGCCAGCAAGCCCGGCGCTGATGCTCAATGAACCGCCATCGAGCATGGCGTCACGGGCGTTGACGACCAGGTTGAGCAGCGCCAACTCCAGCTGATGGGGGTCGACGACCACGGGCGCCAAAGCCGGGTCGACCACCACCTGCACCTCGATGGTCGGACCCAGCGAGCGGGCAATCAGTTCGCGCATGTCTTCCACCAGCGCCGCCAGCGACACGGACTGGGGCTTGAGGGTCTGCCGACGGGCGAAACTGAGCAGGCGCCCTACCAGGTTGCGTGCCCGCTCGGCCGCCTGCAACCCCCCTTCGATCAGGCGCGGGGCTCGCTCGGACTGCGGGTGCCGATGCATGAGCTCGAACGAGGCGATAATTGGGGTGAGCATGTTGTTCAGGTCATGGGCAATGCCGCCGGTCAACTGCCCAATCATTTCCAGCTTGTGCGCCTCGTGCAATTGCAACATCGCCGCTTCGCGCTGGGCCAATACAGCAGCAACACGTTCCTCCAGGCTGTGGTTGAGCAGGTGCAGGGCGTGCTCGGCGCGCGCGTGGGTAATGGCCGCCCACGCTTGCTTGGCGGTTTCTTCTGCGAGCTGGCATTCGTCTTCGACGCATTGACGCGGGGTGTGAAAGTGTACGCCCAGCATTGCCTCCAGGCGGCCGGCACGCAGCACCGGCACGTGCAGCGTGGTACGCAGGCCAGCGTGCTGCACCGAGAGGCTGTCGTGAACCTGCTGGACCACCTGGCCCGCCACCAGTTGCTCACGCAGTGACGCACCAAAGGTCGCGTAGCAATGCTGGCCCTGCATGGAGAGCACGCCGTCTGCCCACGCGTGCGTCACCTTGAAACCCGTGCCGTCCCCCAGGTCTTCTGCGAAATACACCTGCATCGCCCCCAGTTGCTGCGCCAGCCGGCTGACGGCATAGGCCTCGATGCGATCTGCCTGGCCCAATCCGGGTAGGGTCCGGCCCAGGTCCAGCAAGAACGCCTGGCGCTGCTGGAAGCGCACGCGCTCGGTGGTTTCGGTGACCAGGCACAGTACCCCGCCGACCGTGCCATCGGCCTCGCGTACCGGGGAGTAGGACAGGTCGAAGTACACGGTCTCGCCCAGCCCGCGGCGCTCTATATAGAAGGGGCGATCCTTGGCCGAGAAGGTCTGGCCCGTCTCGCGTACACCACGCAGCAGCGGTTCGAGGTCGTCCCACAGTTCACTCCAGTGCTCCTGGCCTGGCCGCCCCAACGCTTGTGGGTGCTTGTTACCAATGGTGGGTACATAGGCATCGTTGTAAAGCGCCACGTAAGCCTCACCCCAGAACAGCACGAATTGCGCCTGTGCCGGTAACAGGGTGGCCATCACTGTCTGCAAGTGTGGTGACCAGGTGTTTGGCGGGCCGAGTGGTGAATCGCGCCAGTCCATGGTCTGCAGCAGGCTACCGATGGCACCGCCATTGAGCAGGAAGTGCAGTGGCGGATTATCGAGTTGTTGAAGGGGTTTCATCGCTGGGAAGTCCCGGGCACATAGCCATCCGTCTGAGGATAGGAGATGTGCAATCAACGGTTCGTTCCACTCGAATTCACCAGTCGATCAACGGCGCATGTCCGCCAGCGTACGCAGCGTCCGTCAGGCCGTGGGTGGCTTCAGGCCAATTGGCTCACGATCAAGCCCAGGGCGACTGCAATCATCGCCATGCCCGATACCCTCCCCACCATTTTCGCCGCACCGGGCCGGGTGCTCAGCACCGCCTTGGCCCCATACCCGACCAACAGATAGACCACCAGCGAACTGCCCAGGTGCACCAGCCCCAGCAGCAAGATCTGCAGCGGCACCGGCCAGCTCGACTGAGGATCGGTGAACTGCGGCAGCAACGCCAGAAAAAGCAGGAACACCTTGGGGTTGAGCCCGCTTACGCAAAAGCCTTTGAATGCCCAGCGCGAACCGGACTCGCCAACACCGGCCTGCCCCGCCTGGGGCACCCCCGGGTCTAGCAACAGGTTGCCGCCCAGCCACAGCAAGTAGGTACAGCCCGCCAGCGTCAACAAGGTAAGCGCCAGCGGGTGCCCCACTACCAGGCTTCCCACCCCGGCCGCCACCACGAGGGTTGCCAGAAAATGGCCAGACAACATACCCGCCACCGCCGGCATTACCCATCGTCCACGCATCCCAGCCGAGATGGCATAGGCCCAATCGGCACCGGGGGTAATCACGAACAGCAACGATACGGCCCAGAACGCCGTCAGCACACTGATTGCCACTTGAGTCTTCCTTCACACCATTTTTGGGATGAAGAAAGCGTACGGATTCCAACGAGGGATTTTCTTTCGTATATTTTCCCCTGCCCTCCAATTTGTGGAAGATCCTTCTCAGTGGACAGAACTGACCGCAAGATTCTTGCCGAGCTGCAAAAAGATGGTCGCCTTTCGGTAACAGAGCTGGCTGACCGCGTGGGTCTTAGCCTGTCGCCGTGCCATCGACGGCTTCGGGCGCTGGAAGAGGCCGGCGCCATCCTCGGTTACCATGCCCGCCTGGCACCGAGCGCACTCGGGCTGAATTTCGCGGCGCTGGTGTTCGTCACCCTGCGTGAGGTCACCCGCCAGCCGGTGGCGGATTTTGAAGCAGCATTGGGCGCCATCCCCCAGATCGTCGAGGCGCAGCGGTTGTTTGGTGACCCAGACTACCTGCTGCATGTGGTGGCCAAGGACTTGCCGGCGTTCCAGAAGCTGTATGACGAACAACTGACCAGCATCCCCAATGTAAAGCGGCTGAGTTCCACCCTGGTGATGAAAGAAGTGATTCAGGACCGCTTGTTGCCAATGTAGGGGCGCTGACCCTGCACTGTAAATGCACACCCTGCACCACCCTGGCCCACCCCGCACGGCCCCATTTGCTCGCGAACCCATCAACAGCGGGGCTTGCAGCCCGGTGGCCCGCTCCTTGCTATCACTCATCCCTTAACCTTTTGTCAGCCTTAGGTTTTTTAAGGTTTATGGGTACATATTTACTAATTTCTCGTTCCCCCCGCACACCCCATCATCGCTCCAACAAGAACGCGTCGCCCTTCGCCGGCACGCACCCGGGCAGCACCCGATGCCCTACCTTGCCTTGGAGTCAGTCATGACCAGTGCAGCCAATTCGGCACCCCTCATAGAAAAACACACGATCGGCTACGTGCCCCCGCAAGACCGCCATGGAAAGGTAAGGGATCTGTTCACACTGTGGTTCGGCGGCAATATCGCGCCGCTGCCCATCGTCACCGGCGCCCTGGGCGTGCAGCTGTTTCACCTGAACCTGGTATGGGGCATCGTCGCCATCCTGGTCGGTCACCTGGTCGGCGGGGTGCTCATGGCCCTGCACTCGGCCCAAGGCCCGCAGATGGGCATCCCGCAGATGATCCAGAGCCGCGCCCAGTTCGGCTCGCTCGGCGCACTGCTGGTGGTGGTGATCGCCGGGGTGATGTACATCGGCTTCTTCGCCTCCAACATCGTCCTGGCCGGCAAGTCGCTGCATGGCGTGGTCGACGCCGTGCCCGTGCCGGTGGGCATTGTCATCGGCGCACTGGGCTCGGGCATCATCGGCATCATCGGCTATCGCTTCATCCACGTCCTCAACCGCATCGGCACCTGGGTGCTGGGCATCGGCATTGTGGTGGGCTTTGCCTACATCTTCACCCATGTGCAAAGCGACGACTTCCTGACCCGAGGCGGCTTCAACCTCGCCGGCTGGTTGGCCACCGTGTCCCTGGCGGCGCTGTGGCAGATCGCCTTTGCTCCCTATGTGTCGGACTATTCGCGCTACCTGCCGGCTGACGTGAAGGTGTCGTCGACGTTCTGGACCACCTACCTGGGTTCGGCCCTGGGTTCGAGCCTGTCGTTCATCTTCGGCGCCGTGGCGGTGCTGGCGATCCCGGCCGGCATGGACACCATGGACGCGGTCAAGCTTGCCACCGGCACCCTGGGCCCGGTCATGCTGGTGTTGTTCCTGCTCAGCGTGATCAGCCACAACGCCCTCAACCTGTATGGCGCGGTGCTGTCGATCATCACCCTGATCCAAACCTTCGCCTACCGCTGGATCCCCACCGCCAAAAGCCGTGCGGTGCTGTCGCTGATCGTGTTGGCCGCCTGCTGCGTAGTGGCGGTATTCGCCTCGGCGGACTTCATTGGCCACTTCGTCGACATGGTGCTGGTGCTGCTGGTGGTACTGGTGCCGTGGACGGCGATCAACCTGATCGATTTCTATGTGATCCACAAGGGCGACTATGACATCCAGTCGATCTTCAAGGTCGATGGTGGGATCTACGGGCGCTACAACCCGCAGGCGCTGCTCGCCTACGCGGTGGGCATCGTGGTGCAGATCCCGTTCATGAACACACCCCTGTATGTCGGGCCGATCTCCGAGCACATCAACGGTGCCGATCTGTCCTGGCTGGTGGGGTTGGTGATCACCTCGCCGCTGTACTGGTGGTTGGCCAGCCGTGACAGTGCCTATCGTCGCCGGCAGACGAGTGCCAAACTGGCCGCCGCCGCGTAATCAGTTGCTGAATCGCCCCCCTCACCGGCCTCACGGCGAGGGGTCATGACGACCGCTAAGCACCTTCGGGCAGCAAACTGCGGTCGAACATGAACGGCCGCTCGCCCTGCGGGGTGTATTGATACAACTGTTGCGGCCTGCCCAGCCGTGGCTGGTTCTTCTCCCCGGTATCACGAACCCAACCCAGCTCGCGCAAACGCTCCAGACGCTTGCGCAGCGAGGTGTTGTTCACTGCCTGCCCCAGGCACGCCTGTACCGCCCCCAACGCATCGAGCACGGTGAACGTCTGCGCCAGCAAATACAGCGGCAGGCTGCTGTATACCGTCTTGGCCGCCAGCCGCTCGCGGGCCCGTTCCACCAGCAAGTTGTGATCGAACGGCAGCAGCATCTTGCGGCCCAATACACTGTCCAGGTCGAAAAACGACAGGTGCTCACCCTCTACCTGCTGCCCGGGATCGAGCAAGGCCAGGTAACAGGTACTCAGTGACCAGCCACGTGGATCGCGGAAGGCATTGCCCTCAGTGCAGACCTGCTCCAGGTAACGTGGCAGTACCCTGGCCTTTTCACGCAAGGCGCGCTCGGCGGCGCCTTCGAGGCTGGTGTCTGCCGTCCGACCGTTGATGATGACCCCAGGCAAGGCCCATTGGCCGGCATGCGGCTCGCGCTCGCGGCGGTGCAACAGTACTTGCAGATGCTGGGCTTCGGGGGCCAGGCGCAAAGCGACGATATCGACGCTGGCCAGGACTTCGACTGTACTCAATTGCACACTCCACCGGTTGATAGCGCAATATTCCACCAGAGCATGTAAGTAAGGCAAGCTCAATTTCCTTTGAAATATAGGCCTTGACATACTTAATGCACCAGGTGAATTATATAGCCATTCCAGCAAGGAGGTCCCCCGATGAAAATCGCCAGTTTCGATGTCGACGCGCAAAACGGCTTCACCGCCAACGCCCCACAGGAACTGCCGGTGCCTGAGGGCAATGAAATCGCCGATGACCTCAACGCCATGGCACGACGTGCCGACCTGCGCCTGGGCAGCAAGGATGCCCACCCGGCCAATGCCGCCTGGGTGGTCGCCGACCCAGGGCAGATGCTGCGTCCGCTCACCCTGGCCAATGCCGACCTGACCTGGGTCAGCCACTGCGTGCCGGGTACGCCAGGCTTCGAGCTGCTACCCGGCCTGCCCGCCCCCATCGATTATGACTACTTCGTGTGGAAAGGCGTCGAGCCCGACCTGCATCCCTACGGCGCCTGCTACCACGACCTGGCCGAGCGGCGTTCCACTGGGGTCATTGAATACCTCAAGGTGCAGCAGGTGGGCGCGGTGATTGTCGGGGGCCTGGCGCTGGACTACTGCGTCAGTACCACCGCCCGCCAACTGCGCCAGGCCGGCTTCCAGGTGCTACTGTACTTGCCCGCCTGCCGCGCCCTGACTCAGGAAGGTGCGATCACGGCGTGCGGGGCACTGGCGGCAGAAGGCGTTATCCTTTGCGGCGACGAAGCGGCACTCGACCACCAGCTCTCTCTGATCAAGGAGGCCCGCCCATGAGCGACAGCGTTTTCGGTCCACACATCATTCAGAACCTGCTGGACACCGACTTCTACAAGATCACCATGATGCAGGCGGTGCTGCACAACTACCCCAATGCCGAAGTCGAGTGGGAGTTCCGCTGCCGCAACCGCGAAGACCTGTCCCCCTACCTGGCGGAAATTCGTCATCAGGTGGCGCAACTGGCAGACGTCACGGTCACCCACGACCAACTGGCGTACCTGGAGAAAATTCCCTTCATCAAGCCGGACTTCATTCGCTTCCTCAGCCTGTTCCGCTTCAACCTGCGCTATGTCCAGGTTGGCCTCGATGATGCCGGGCAATTGGCGATTCGCGTGCGCGGGCCCTGGCTGCACGTCATTCTCTACGAGATTCCGCTGCTGGCGATCATCAGTGAGGTGCGCAACCGTTATCGGTACCGCGAGGTGGTCATCGAGCAGGTCGGCGAACGCCTGTACCAAAAGCTCGACTGGCTCAAGGCCGAGGCCAGCAGCGAGGAACTGGCAGGCTTTCAGCTGGCCGACTTCGGCACCCGGCGGCGCTTCTCCTACCGGGTGCAAGAAGAGGTGGTGCACATCCTCAAGCGCGACTTCCCCGGCCGCTTCGTTGGCACCAGCAACGTGCACCTGGCCCGCGAGTACGAGCTCAAGCCGATCGGCACCATGGCCCACGAGTGGTTCATGGCGCACCAGCAACTCGGCACGCGCCTGGTGGACAGCCAGGCCGCCGCACTGGAGTGCTGGGTCCGCGAATACCGAGGGCTGCTGGGCATCGCGCTCACCGACTGCATCACCATGGATGCCTTCATGGGCGACTTCGACCTTTATTTTGCCAAGCTCTTCGACGGCCTGCGCCACGACTCAGGCGACCCATTGGTGTGGGCGGAAAAAGCCATTGCCCACTATCAGCACCTGGGAATCGACCCAAAGAGCAAGACGCTGATCTTTTCCGATGGGCTGGACTTCGCCAAGGCGCTGCAGCTGTACCGCGCCCTGCAAGGGAGAATTCAGGTGAGCTTTGGCATCGGTACCAACCTGACCTGCGATATCCCGGGGGTCGAGCCAATGAACATGGTGATCAAGATGACCGCCTGCAACGGAGCACCCGTGGCCAAGATCAGTGACAGCCCAGGCAAGACCCAGTGCCGGGACGAAAACTTCGTGGCGTACCTGAAGCACGTGTTCAAGGTGGGCGATCGGCAGTTGGGGGGAGGTACGTTTTGACCCATACGCTCTATGTCGTCCGGCACGGCCAGACACAGTGGAACGCCCAGCATCGCCTGCAGGGCAGCCGGGATATTGACTTGAACCCTGTCGGTCGGCAGCAAGCGGCAGCCAACGGCCAAACCCTTGCCTGGCTACTCCCCCATGCCAGCCCTTACCAGTTGATCAGCAGCCCGATGCTGCGTGCGGCCAATACCATGAAGGCGATCGCACAAGCGCTCGGCCAGCATGAGGACGCCATTCGCTATGATCAGCGGGTTACCGAGATCTCGTTTGGTGCGTGGGAAGGCATGACGCTACAGGAGGTCTCGCAGCGCATGCCCGAGGCGTTCGACGCGTATGAAACCGACCCCTTTGCCTTCATCCCAATGGGTGGCGAGAGCTATCAACAAGCCTCGGTACGGGTGGCCGATTTTCTGCGAAGCGTCAGTGAGGACACGGTGCTGGTGACCCATGCCGGGGTTATCCGCGTGCTCTTGAGTCTTATGGCCAAGGTTGAACACCGGGCAGCCACGCAACTGGTCATCCCTCAAGACCAGATACTGATGGTGCAAGGCAGCGATTATCGCTGGATGCGCGCGTCAAAGGACCTGGAAGGTCGCTAGCGCCGGCCCTTCAGCCCTCGGAAAACGGACCGACGCAAAGCTCCATGAACCGCGCCGCCGCCCGCGAGGGCGTGGCGGCGTGGGGCAGCAGGATCGAAAAGCGCCTGATCAGCGGCTGCGGGCCAATACGTACACGCCGCAAGGCACCATCCTCATGCCGGATCGACATGGCTGACACAAAGCCGATGCCCATGCCCGCCCGCACCGCCTCCTTGACCCCTTCTACCCCAGCGATTTCCAGCGCAACGCGCATGGCCACGCCATTGCGGGCGAAGGCCCGCTCGACGATCTGCCGCACACCCGAGCCCCCCTCTCGCAGCACCAACGGGTATCTGCCAAGGGCTTCCAAGGGCTGCTGGTCATCGGCCAACGGGTGCCCGGCCGGTACGATGGCGACAATCTCGTCTTCCCGCCAGGGGGTGATTTGCGTGCCCAGCGGCAATTCCTGCCCAGGCGGGCCTTCGATCAAGGCAATGTCCAGACTGCCCAACGCCTCGACGATTTCCGCAGTATTGCCATGGGAGGTCGTGACCAGCACCTCAGGGTAGCGCGCATGGAAGTCGGCGATCAGGTAGGGCAGCAGGTAGCTGGCCGGGGTGGTGCTGGCGCCGATGCGCAACGTGCCCCGCTCCAGCCCGCGCATGGCCTCGCGCAGCGCCTGAGCCTGGCGAAACGTCTCGCGCAGGCGCTCGGCATGAGCCAGCAACTGCTCGCCGGCAGCGGTCAGCCGCACCCCGCGCCCCGCGCGCTGGTAAAGCGGCTCGCCAAATGCCTCCTGCAGCAGCTTGAGTTGGCCGGACACTGCCGGCTGCGACAGATGCAGAGCCAAGGCCGCATGGCTGATGTTGCCGTGTTCGGCAACCGTGGCGAATGTTATCAGCTGTTCCGGGGTCATGAGTTGAAAATATCAGCTAAATGGATACCTGGCATCCTGAATTACGATTTTTTATAAGCTTATAACCGAATTAACGTAGGCCTTGTCGAAACACCTTCCCGGAGGACTCACATGGCCACGGTTCCGTCCCACCCTGCCTTCACGCCTACCCTCTCTACCCGAGGGCGGCTCAATGGCATCCTGTTCGTCGCGCTGTTCGCACTCGCGGTCACTCAACTGGCGGCACTGCCTGCCATCGCCCACCTGGGCATCAGCCCATTGATCGTCGGCATCGTGGCGGGTGCCTTGTATGGCAACGCGCTGCGTGATGGGGTGCCGGCAAGCTGGGCGGCGGGCATCAACTTCTCTGCCCGTGGCCTGCTGCGCATCGCGGTGGCCTTCTTTGGCCTGCGGGTCAGCCTGCAGGAAATCGCCGAAGTGGGCTGGTCGGGGCTCACCGTTTCGCTGCTGGTAGTGAGCAGCACCCTGCTGATCGGCCTGTGGTGCGGCATGAAGGTGTTCAAGCTGGACCGCGACACCGCCCTGCTGACCGCTGCCGGTAGCGCGATCTGTGGCGCTGCAGCGGTACTTGCCTTTGAATCGGCCCTGCGCAGTGCACCGCACAAGAGCGCCATGGCCGTCGGCAGTGTGGTGCTGTTCGGCACTTTGTCGATGTTCCTTTACCCCCTGGCGATCAACGCCGGCTGGCTGCACCTGGACACCCTGGGCGCCGGCCTGTTCCTGGGTGGAACCGTTCATGAAGTGGCCCAGGTGGTGGGCGCCGCGAGCAACGTCAGCCCCGAGGCCACTCACATCGCCACCATCGTCAAGATGACCCGGGTGATGTTGCTGGTGCCGGTGCTGCTGGTGGTAGGTGTATGGATCAGCCGTGTGCGCCGGCCCGGCCAGGCACAAGGCAATGGCCGCATCGCCATGCCTTGGTTCGCCTTCGGCTTCCTCGGCTTGGTGCTGGTGAACTCGCTGCAGGTATTGCCGGGCAGCGTGACCCAGGCAATCAACAGCCTCGACACCTTTGCCCTGACCATGGCCATGACTGCGCTGGGCATGGAAACCCGCTTGAGCCAGATCCGCCAGGCCGGGCCGCGGGCCCTGGCGACCGGGGCGCTGCTCAACCTGTGGCTGCTCGGTGGCGGGCTGGCCATCACACTGGGCGTGCAGAAAGTGTTCGGATGACCAGGCCGGATCAGTTTCGCTCTCTTTGCGGGTAGACCTGCCCCGAACCAGCGGGAACCTGTGGGGGTGGGCCTGCCCGCGAAGAGAGCGACCCAGGCCTTAGGCTTTTTCCATCCCCCCCTCGTTGCCGCGCACATTTGTCGGTATGGTGGTGTCAAAGAAGGATGTTTTACCTGCACAGGAAAGACTTAGATGCCCCAACGCAATGTCATCAATGCATCCGTCAGCCCCAAAGGCAGCCTGGAGACGCTGTCGCAACGTGAAGTCCAGCAACTGAGCGAAGTCGGTACCGGTAGCCTCTACACCCTGTTCCGCCAGTGCGCCCTGGCCATCCTCAACACCGGCGCCCATGTCGACAATGCCAAGACCATCCTCGAGGCTTATCAGGACTTCGAGGTACGCATCCATCAGCAGGACCGTGGCGTGCGCCTGGAGCTGCTGAACGCTCCGGCCGATGCCTTCGTCGATGGCGAAATGATCGCCAGCACCCGCGAAATGCTGTTCAGCGCCCTGCGCGATATCGTCTACACCGAAAGCGAGCTGGCCAGCCAGCGGATCGACCTGGAAAGCTCCCAAGGGATCACCGACTACGTCTTCCACCTGCTGCGCAATGCGCGCACCCTGCGCCCGGGCGTGGAGCCGAAAATGGTGGTGTGCTGGGGTGGCCACTCGATCAGCACCGAGGAATACCAGTACACCAAGAAGGTCGGCCACGAGCTGGGCCTGCGTAAACTGGACGTGTGCACCGGCTGCGGCCCAGGCGTCATGAAAGGCCCGATGAAGGGTGCAACCATCGCCCACGCCAAGCAACGCATGCATGGCAGCCGTTACCTGGGCCTGACCGAACCGGGTATCATCGCCGCTGAAGCGCCCAACCCCATCGTCAACGAACTGGTGATCCTGCCAGACATCGAAAAGCGCCTTGAGGCCTTCGTACGTGTCGGCCATGGCATCATCATCTTCCCTGGCGGTGCCGGCACGGCCGAGGAGTTTCTCTACCTGCTCGGCATCCTCATGCACCCGGACAACCAGGGCCTGCCCTTCCCGGTCATCCTTACCGGGCCACGCAGCGCCGAACCGTTCCTGCTGCAGTTGCACGCCTTCGTCGGCGCCACCCTTGGCGAGGCTGCGCAGCGCCACTACCAGATCATCATCGATGACCCAGCCGAAGTGGCCCGGCACATGGTCGAGGGGCTCAAGGAGGTCAAGCAGTTCCGCCGCGAGCGCAACGATGCCTTCCACTTCAACTGGCTGCTGAAGATCGACGAAGGCTTCCAGCATCCTTTCGACCCGACCCATGCCAACATGGCCGAACTGGCCCTGCGCCGCGAACTGCCGGCCCATGAACTGGCCGCCAACCTGCGCCGGGCGTTTTCCGGGATCGTTGCCGGTAACGTCAAGGACAAGGGCATACGCCTGATCGAAGAGCACGGGCCGTACCAGATCCGCGGTGACAGTGCGGTGCTGGAGCCACTCGGCCGCCTGTTGCAGGCGTTTGTCGACCAGCACCGGATGAAACTGCCCGGCGGCGCGGCGTATGTGCCCTGCTACCAGGTAGTGGCTTGACGGCGAAGCCCGTCTTGCGGCCCAACCGCCGGCTTGCCGGTGATGGGGCCTGATCGTCCGCTACCTGACAGGGCTGAACGCTGTGCGATCAACCAGGCGAATGCTGTCGCGTCCGCCGCGCTTGGACTGATACAACGCCACATCCCCCTGCTCGATCAACGCCGCCAAGCTGGCCGGTGGTTGGTCGAACAGGTTGGCGCCGATGCTCAAGGTCACCGCCTGCGGTGTCGGCATGGCCTGTTCGGCAAACTGTTGAAACTGGCCCCGTAACACACCGCCCAGTTCCACCACCCGTTCGCTGCTGGCATCGCCGAACAGGATGACGAACTCATCGCCCCCCAACCGCGCTGCCAGCGCACGTTCCGGCAACACCGCACGGATCATTTCGCTGAGCGCCACCAGCAAACGGTCACCGGCGGCGTGGCCATGCAGGTCATTGACCAGCTTGAAGTTATCGATGTCGATCAGCAGCAACGCCCCTGGCCGCGCCGGGCTAACCTCCTTGAACAGGTGCGTGGCCCGCACTTCCAGGGCGCGGCGGTTGTACAGGGCAGTCAACGGATCGCGCGCGGCCAGCCGGGCAATCCGTTCTTCACGGCGGTAGCGCACGGTGCCGGTCATCGACAGGGCAATCAGCATGATCGCCATGGCCCCTTCGACCAGGGATATCTGGATGATCAGGCCACTGAACGTCGCCAGGTCTATCAGCGTGCCGGGGGTTATCGCGATGGCAGCCTTGGCTATGTAGAACACCCCATGAATGAGCAAGACATACCGCAACTGCACAGCCCCCACGCTCAGCGACCGGCCATGGGGGCGCAGCAACCAGCAGGCCTTGAGCGTGAGCAGCGCCACCAGCAGCGAATTGGCCATCAGCATGACCTTCGACCACTGCGGCCCGACAGGCAGGAACAGCAAGGCACACCACACAACCACAAGTAACAGCCAGGCGCGCGACAGACGGGCCTGGGTAAAGCGCACAACGCCCATCAGGAACAGCGCGTGCGCCACCACCAGCAAGCCGTTGGCAAACCAGATACCGATCAGCAACAGGCCGATGCCCCGCAGCAGCGCCAGGGTCGAACCGACGGTGATGGTGGCAAATCCCGCGCTCCAGAACAGCAGTGATGCGTCGCGGACGCTGCGCCACTCGATCGCCAGGTACAGTGCAGCGGCGGCCGCCAGGGCGATGGTGATGGTCAGCATCGTGGGTGGATCAAGCGCCATGAATGAATTGGCCTATCTGGTTAATATGGGAAGCGCCAGATTGTATTCCTTTGGTATGACTTTTCAGAGGGGCCGGTCACCCATGAGCACCCAAATGAATGTAACCGGTAGCACCTGCCTCAAAGCACCCGCTTGATCAGCGGCGCCAACCGGCTGTAACGCAAGCGACGCAATAGTTTGCGCACTTGCGCAGGGTGCTCGGCCTTCAGGCCCAGCGCTTGCGCCGCCGCGATCTTCGGCGCGTGCCGGCGTATGCTCTCCAGCTCCCTGTCCCGGGGCACCCGCCACTGCCCCTGCGGATCGTCGATCAGCAACCCGTTCTCCAGGTCCAGATTGAACCCGCGTGGGTTGAGGTTGTTACCGGTCAGCAGTGAGTAGCGTTGGTCGACCCACACGCCTTTGGCATGAAAGGTATGCCCAGGGTCGTTCCAGATCCGCACCACCAACTGCCCGCTGGCTAGGGCGGCGTGGCGACGCTGGGCGAAAGCCCGCAGGTTGTCCTCGTAGAGGTAAGGCAGCGCGCCACTGGCGCTGAACGGTTCACCGGGGGCGATGTAGAAGTCGTTGGCGGTGCGGTCGCCAACGATCAACTCCACCTGCACACCGCGCGCCAGGGCTTGGTCGAGCTCACGCAACACCACCCGTGGAGGGTTGAAGTAAGGAGTGCTGATGATTATCTGCCCACGGGCTGCCGCCAGTAGCGCGCAAAGCGCACGGTTGAGCGGGTTGCCACGCCCCACGCCCAGCAGCGGGACGACCCGCAGGCCCTGCCCTGGTACCGCCGCCGGCGCGTCATACGCCATGCGCCGCAGCCGTGCACGTAGGCGGCGGATATCGCCGCGCAGGCTGCGGGTGGCGGGTGGCTCCGGCAGGTCGAGGCGCGGCGTGGCAGTGGAGTGCAGCAGGCGCCGGACCAGGTCGACCATGGCATCGGCCAGCGCGGGCGATTGGAACAGGTGATAACGGTCCAGGCGGTAACGGTCGAAGCGGTGCAGGTAGACATTGTTGAGGCTGGCACCGGTATACAGCACGCAATCATCGATCACGCTGCCTTTGAGGTGCAGCACACCGAACAATTCGCGGGTCTGCACCGGCACACCATGAATGACCACATCCAGCCCGCGCAGTTGGCGCTGCGCCTGATACCAGGCGGCGTTGCCCGGTTGCCGCCCAGCCCCCAGCAGGCCACGCCGGGCCCGGAACCAGTCGACCACGACGACGATTTCCAGCCCCGGCCGCGCCGCCTTGGCCTGGTACAGGGCATCGAGGACCTCCTGCCCGGCCTCATCCTCCTGCAGGTACAACGCAACGATGACGATGCGCCGCGTCGCCGACGCGATCCGCTCGAGCAGGCAGGTGCGATAAGCCGCAGCATCGGGCAATAGCTGGATCGCTTCAGGCGCGATGGCGAAACCTGGCAATGCCGCCAGCATGGATTCGGGGTTCACGTACGTTCACCTTCTGTCTGCAATCGGGTCCATTCCTGGCCGCCATGCCCGGATGTAAGATCAGCCGGGCAACGACCCATAACAACAAGAAACATGCGAGGCCCGTTTTTCTCACTGCCCCCGACGCATTACGCCTCAGGACATTCAGGCGCTGCAAGAGCACTTCCCCGGTATCGTCATTTCCATATCCAACCTGGAAGTGGCGGGATGGCCCCAGGCGCTGCTTTGCAGCCCAATCGCAGCACAAAGGCCGCTCCCACAAGGCTGTGTCACATTCAGCCTGTGGAAGCGGCCTTTGTGCCGCGACTGGGGTGCAAAGCGCCCCCGTTAGTTACGCCCCTATTTCAGATCAAACCTGTCCAGCTCCATGACTTTCACCCAGGCCGCAACGAAGTCCTTGACGAACTTGTCCTTGCCATCGCTGCTGCCATACACCTCGCTCAACGCCCGCAGTTGGGCATGGGAGCCGAACACCAAATCAACACGGCTGGCCGTCCATTTTACCTGCCCGGTCTTGCGATCACGTCCTTCGAAGGTTTCGTTGTCACCCGAGGTCGGTTTCCACTCCACGCCCATGTCCAGCAGGTTGCGGAAGAAGTCATTGCTCAGCTTTCCAGGCTGGTCGGTGAACACCCCGTGCTTGCTGCCACCGTGGTTGGCACCCAGTACGCGCAGGCCACCGACCAGTACGGTCAACTCCGGCGCGGTAAGGGTCAGCAATTGGGCTTTGTCCAGCAGTAGCTTCTCAGCCTTGACGCTGTACCGTGCCTTGGTGAAGTTGCGCAAACCGTCAGCCAATGGCTCCAGCACCGCGAACGACTCGACATCGGTCTGCGCCTGCGAGGCATCGACGCGGCCCGGATGGAACGCCACGCTGCCGGTGTATCCGGCCTCTTTGGCGGCCTTTTCCACCGCGGCAGTACCGGCCAGCACGATCAGGTCGGCCAGTGACACCTTCTTGCCGCCGTTGTTGAACTCGCCCTGGATCTTCTCCAGCGCCGCCAGCACCTTGTCCACGCCCTGGTTTGCAGGCCAGTCCTTCTGCGGCGCCAGACGCAGGCGCGCACCATTGGCACCCCCGCGCTTGTCCGAGCCGCGGAAGGTCGAGGCTGCCGCCCAGGCGGCGGAAACCAGTTCACCCACGCTCAAGCCCGAGGCGAGTATCTTGGCTTTCAGCTCAGCAATGTCCTGGTCGCCCACCAACGCGTGATCCACCTTGGGCAGGGGGTCCTGCCACAGCAATTCTTCGTTGGGCAGCTCTGGGCCGAGGTAACGGGCCAGCGGCCCCATGTCGCGGTGGATCAGCTTGTACCAGGCGCGGGCAAAAGCGTCCGCCAACTGGTCGGGATTGTCCTTGAAGCGGCGGGCGATCGGCTCGTAAATCGGGTCGAACCGCAGGGCCAGGTCAGAGGTCAGCATCGACGGAGCATGTTTTTTGCTCGGGTCATGAGCGTCCGGCACGGTGCCTGCCCCTTTGCCCTCTTTCGGCCGCCACTGGTGGGCACCTGCCGGGCTTTTGGTCAGTTCCCAGTCGAAGTTGAACAGGTTGTTGAGGTATTCGTTGCTCCAGCGGGTCGGGGTGGACGTCCAGGTTACCTCCAGGCCGCTGGTGATGGTGTCGGCCCCCTTGCCGGTGCCGAACTTGTTGGGCCAGCCAAGGCCTTGCAGCTCCAGTGGCGCGGCTTCCGGTTCGGCGCCGACGTTGTCGGCCGGGCCGGCACCGTGGGTCTTGCCGAAGGCATGGCCGCCGGCGATCAACGCCACGGTTTCTTCGTCGTTCATGGCCATGCGGCCGAAGGTGTCGCGGATATCCTTGGCCGATTTAACCGGGTCTGGCTCGCCTTCCGGGCCTTCCGGGTTGACGTAGATGAGCCCCATCTGCACCGCGGCCAGCGGGTTTTCCAGGTTGCGTTCGCCCGACAGGTCGCGGCTTTGTTCCTCAGGATGCTTGGCAGGCTCGGCCACCAGGTCACCCTGGCCAGGTGGTTGGGCCTTGAGCTGCTCTTTGCCGTAGCGGGTGTCGCCACCGAGCCAGACCTTTTCCGAGCCCCAGTACACGTCCTCGTCCGGCTCCCACACGTCCGCGCGGCCACCGGAGAAGCCGAAGGTCTTGAAGCCCATGGATTCCAGCGCGACGTTGCCAGTGAGCACGATCAGGTCGGCCCAGGAAATCTTGTTGCCGTACTTCTGCTTGATTGGCCACAGCAAGCGCCGTGCCTTGTCCAGGCTGACGTTGTCAGGCCAGCTGTTGAGCGGGGCAAAGCGCTGCTGGCCAGAACCCGCGCCACCGCGGCCGTCACCGATGCGGTAGGTACCGGCACTGTGCCAGGCCATGCGGATGAACAGCGGGCCATAGTGGCCGAAGTCGGCCGGCCACCAGTCCTGGGAGTCGGTCATCAGGGCGGTCAGGTCTTGCTTGAGGGCCTGGAAGTCGAGGCTTTTGAACGCCTTGGCGTAGTCGAAGTCCGAGTCCATAGGGTCAGACTTCGCGGTGTGTTGATGAAGAATTCTGAGGTTGAGCTGGTCAGGCCACCAGTCACGGTTGGTGGTGCCGCCACCTGCGGTTTGATGGAACGGGCATTTCGATTCGTTCGACATCTGCTGTTACCTTTGGGTCGGTTATCCAGATTTCCGGTCTATGCCAGGTGTTCTTTCAGCCGAGCACATGGGCTCATGCCTACCCCTTCATCAGGTCGTGTCGGTCACGTACCGACACGGGCTTGCGACGCTGCAATGGGCGGGCGACGCGGCCTTGCACACAGGTGCTCAGGCGCCGCCCACACGCGCAATTCGCGGGGCCACGGTCAAGACTAGTCGAGCTTGGGCAGACTTCTAATAGAGTGGCTATTGGAGGGTAATAGGTTGGCTCTGTCAGGGGGCTTGGGTGCCGACCCGTTCACCGGTGGCCTCACGTTCTGCGCTGCATCCAGGCGGCCCCCAGACCGCTCAGGCAAATGATGGCAATCCCCAACAGGCTCGCGCTGTCCGGTACTTGGCGGTAGATCAGCAGGCCCAACAAGCCGGCAAACACGATCTGGCAGTAACTGAACGGCGCCAGCAACGCCGGGGCCGCATGGCGGAAGGCCTGGGTCAGCAGCAGGTGCGCGCTCATGCCAAAACCGCCCAGGGCCAGCATCAGCAACGCATGGTCCCAGCGCGGGACTTGCCAGAAGAACGGCACCAGCGCACTCATCACCAAGGTGTTGCACAGGCCGGCGTAGAAGTTGCTGGTTGTGGGGCTGTCATGGGCCGCAAGCATGCGTGTGAGCAATTGATAAAAGCAGAAACCCAGCGCCGAACCGAACGGGTACAGGATGGCCGGTGTGAACATTTCGCCGCCAGGGTGCACCACCACCAGCACCCCGACGAAGCCCAGCACCACCGCCACCCACTGGCCGACCGTTACCCGCTCCTTGAGCAGCGGCGCCGACAACGCGGTGACCAGCACCGGCGCAAGGAAGTTGACCGCTGTCGCCTCGGCCAGTGGCAGGTATTGCAAACCGGTGGTGAACAGCAAGCTGGTACTGAGCAGGCTCAATGCGCGCAGGGTCTGCAGCAATGGGCGCCGGGTGCGCAGCACGTTGAGGCCGGCCCTGGGCAGAAAGATCCCGGCCATCAGTAAGGTATGCACCAGGTAACGTGCCCACACCACCATGATGATCGGGTAGAGCCCGCCCAGAAACTTGGACAACGCGTCGTGGCTGGCGAACAGGAACGTTGCCACCACCACCAGGACGATACCGCGCAGCGGTTGGTTGACTCCGGACAGCGGTGTGCTGGAACTCATGGCGTACTCGACGGCGGCGCGGCGGCATGCTGCGCCAGGTGAAGGCGGGCAGAACAGCAAGGATTCTAGAAGAGAGACGCCTGCTTGAGGAAGCTCAATTAACGAGTTGGTTCAAAGGCCTGTGCTTTCCGTTCGCTGATCGACCACTTTCTGTGGTGCGCGCATGGTTAGGGGGTGGCGAAAAGCGCACCATCGGCTACGGACCCATACCTGAACAAGGAGTTTTCATGCATAGGCTCACCACCCGCAACGGCCTCGACCTGCCCCGCATCGGCCTGGGCACCTGGCCGATGATCGGTGCCGAGTGCACCCGCGCAGTCCATCAGGCACTGGACCTGGGCTACCGGCACATCGACACTGCTAGCGCCTACGACAACGAAACCGCCGTCGGCCAGGCACTGCGCGACAGCAGCGTGCCACGCGAACAGATTCACCTGACCACCAAGGTCTGGTGGGACCGCCTGGACCCCGCTGCCATGCGCCAGTCCCTGGAGAACAGCTTGCGCGCCCTGGGTACCGAACAGGTCGACCTGTTCCACATCCACTGGCCAGGTAAAGACTGGGACCTGGCTCGCAGCATCGAAACCCTGACCGCCTTGCGCGAGGAAGGCAAGGCTCGACACATCGGTGTGGCCAACTTCCCGCTCGGCCTGCTGCGTCAGGTGATCGAGGCACTGGGCGCGCCGCTGTCGGCGATTCAGGTCGAATACCACGTGCTGCTCGGCCAGCAACCGCTGCTCGACTATGCCCGCCAGCACGATGTGCTGCTGACGGCCTACACCCCGCTGGCGCGCGGGCGCGCGGCGCAACAACCGGTGATTCAGGACATCGCGCACAAGCACGGCGTGCTACCGAGCCAGGTGGCGTTGAAATGGCTGCTGGATCAGGATGGCGTGGCGGTGATCCCCAAGGCCAGCAGCCGGGAGAACCAGCTGAGCAACCTGGCGGCGCTCGAGGTCCGGCTTGACGATCAAGACCGGGCGCGCATTGCCGGGTTGCCAAAGGATCAACGGGTGGTGAACCCGGACTTTGCGCCAGCCTGGAACAGCTGAGCACAGGGCCGCCCTGCGGCCCTTTCGTAACACAAGGCTGCGCCTACAAGGGCATGCTCACTTGCTTCAACCGCTCCCCCGCAGGCACCGGTCGCCCATACAGATAACCCTGGAAGTGCGAGCACCCCTCCGCGGCCAGCCGCTGCATCTGCTCCTCGGACTCCACACCCTCGGCTGTGGTCTTGATCATCAGGCTGTTGGACAGCTCGGTGATCGCGCGGATGATCGACATCGCCTCACGGCTGTCACACATGTCATGCACGAACGACTTGTCGATCTTGATCCGGTCGAACGGGAACGAGCGCAGGTAGCCCAGCGACGAATAGCCGGTGCCAAAGTCATCCAGCGAAATCGATACCCCCAGGTCTTTCAGCGCTCGCAAGGTCCGCACATTTTCTTCGCTGTTGCCCAGCAGCACCGACTCGGTGATTTCCAGCTCCAGGCGCTGTGGCGCCAGGCCCGAATCGGCCAGGGCAAGGGAAACGGTATGGACCAGGTTGGCATTTTTGAACTGCACCGGCGACAGGTTCACCGACACCGTCTGCTCACTGTCCCAGCTGGCCGCCTCCTGGCACGCCAGGTTCAGCGCGCGGATGCCGAGTTCGTGGATCAGCCCGGTTTCCTCGGCGATGGGGATGAAGTCCATGGGCATGACCATGCCGCGGGTCGGGTGCTCCCAACGCAACAGCGCTTCGTAGCCGGTTACGCTGCTGGTCTGCTGGTCCACCACCGGCTGGTAGTGCAGGTGCAGTTGGCCCAGGTGCAACGCGGTTCGCAAGTCGGTTTCCACCAGCCGACGCTGGCGCGCGGCAACATCCAGCTCGACGTGGAAGCACTCGTACCGGTTGCGACCATTGCGCTTGGCCTCGTACAGGGCCATGTCGGCATAGCCGAGCAGTTGCTCGGCCTGTTCGTTGTCGTCCGGCGCCAGCGCGATACCGATGCTCACGCCAACAGAAAACTGGTGGCCCTCGATCTGGAACGGTGGGCAGATCGCGTCGATCAGCCGTTGCGCGGTGTTACAGGCGGCGTCGCGGCTTTCCAGGCCGGTCAGCACCACGGCGAACTCGTCCCCACCCAACCGAGCCAGGGTATCGTGCTCGCGCAGTTCGCGGCGCAGGCGCTTGCCCAGCGCGCGTAGCAGCTTGTCACCGAAGGCGTGGCCAAGGGAGTCGTTGATGTTCTTGAAGTTGTCCAGGTCCAGGCACAGGGCAGCGGTCAGCCTGTCACTCTCGTGACCACGGACCAGCGCTTGCTTGAGGCGCTCGTTGAACAGCGTACGGTTGGGCAGCCCGGTAAGCGCGTCGTGGTGGGCCATATGGTGGATCTGCGCGTGGGCAGCCAGCTCTTCGGTGGCGTCTTCGGCCACGAACAGCACATAGTCGGCCTGGCCCTCGCGGTTCTGGCTGAGCAGCGCGCGGCTGCGCAGTGTGCGTGGTCCACACGCGGTGTCGACCCGGGTTTCGGCCGCATAACCTTTGGCATTGCGAGCCCCACGGCTGAGCTGCTGTTCCAGGTAATTGGCGGCGGCCGGTGCTAGGCATTCGCCGGGCAGTTGGCCAATCATGCTACTGCCGCGCCCGCCGAACAGGCGTTCGGCCTGCTGATTGGCCAGCAGGATACGCCGGCTTTGCAAGTCCTGAACAATGACACTGGCGGGAATGTTGGCGATGACCGAATCGAGGAACTGCGAGAGGTTGCTCATCTCCTGGCTGTACTGCTCGGCCAGCTCCTTGGCCTGTAGCAACTCCAGCTCCTGCTTGCGCCGTTCGGAAATGTCCCGGGTTACCTTGGCGAAACCCACCAGCCGGCCGCTGTCATCGTGCACCGCATCGATCACCACGTGGGCTTGAAAGGCCGTACCGTCCTTGCGCAGGCGCGCGCCGATCTCCTCGAAGCGGCCGGTGCTGCGTGCCTGCTCCAGGTTCTGCTCGGGCAGCCCGGCGGCGCGTTCATCCTCGCTATAGAACAGCGAGTAGTGCTTGCCGACGATTTCCTCGGCAAGGTAACCCTTGGCCCGCTGGGCGCCGGGGTTCCAGTTGGCGACAATACCGTCGGGAGTGAGCAGGTAGATGGCATAGTCCACCACGCTCTGGATCAACAGCCGGTACATGATGTCGGGGCTTGCGACTAACGACATGGAATTTACCTGAACCTGCGACGCGCACGAAAGGAACCCCAACCCAGAGCGGGCGGGTCTTGATTGATAGGTGCTGGCATTATGCCGCGTGAGCGGATTTTGTGAAGTGGTTCACAAAATTTTGCTCAATGCAGCGCAGAGGTGACTCGGTAGGTGAGCAGGTCGGGATCATCGGCCACCACGATTTGCTGGACTGGCCGCAGTAGATCCGCCACAACCGCCTTGCAGAAGGCGACGGCTGTAGGATCCAGGGCATAGCAGCGCAGCAGCCAGTCCCCCGGCCCGTGCAACAGCTGGTGGGCCACGGCGCGCCCGATGCCCTGGCGGCGATAGCGTTTGAGGATGAACAGGTCGGCCAGCTCACTGGCGTCCATACCCGGCAGCTCGCTGCGCTCGACCAGCACGAAACCGGCGATGAACCCGTCCACCAGCACGAGGTTGGCGCTCCAGCCTACGGATTGCCAGTAGCGCTGCAAGTGCTCCTCGTGGATGTAGAAGCGGCCGTCCACCTCGACGTCCTCCTGCTCCCAGTCGGAAGACTCGTAGGCGTAGAACTGGTAGAGGTTGCGGATCAGTTCGGCCTGGTCAGCGGTGGTTGGCAGCAATTCGATGGGTAGCATGGGTAGGCTCGGGTAAATGAGTGATTCTAAGCCGTCTGGGTTGCTCGTCACGACCCTTTCATGGGCAACTCCGCGACACCTCAGTATTGCCACCCTCCCCTATTAGGGGTCATCCAATTGCCGCAACAGCCTCGATCTCGACCAGCATCCCGTCCAGCGCCAGCCGCGGTACCGGTATCAGCGTGCAGGTCGGCTTCATATGCCCACCCCAGGCCCGATCCGCCTCAGCCACCCACTGGCGCAGGCGTTCTTCACTGTGATCGACGATCAGCAAGGTAAGCTTGCACACCTGGTCGAGCCTGGCGCCCCTGGAGGCCAAGGCCGTCTCGACATTGGCCAATGCCTGGCGCGCCTGTTCGGCAAACACCGGCGATAACCGGCCTGTCGCATCTTCCCCGCCCTGGCCGGCAATGAACAACAAGCGGCTGCCGGCCTGCACCTGGGCAACATGGGAATAGGCATTGGCACTGGGGTCGTACAGGCCATGTGGGTTGGACAGTTCGAAAGGGTGGGTCATGGGGCGCTCCAAGTTAGGGTGAGCGCCCGAGTCTGGGACCTTGAGTTAGGTCGAGGTCAAGGGCTGGAGGTTAAGCAAAACCAGGCTCATTTCTCTTGCAGGACCGACCGGCCTTTCACGGCACGCGGCCCGCGCCAGGCCCAGACAAGCAACCCTGGAACCGGTGCATAGACGACGAAGACGACCCACAGCATCTTGCGCTCGGCGCGCCGGTCACTGCCGATGATGTGCCAGAGGGCGAAGATTTCCAGCAGGATGACCACAGCCGCGACAATGATCCAGATCGTTCCGATTTCCATGAGCACTCTCCCGTTGGCATGTACTGAGTTGGGTCGCAAACAGCGCCGAGGGTTCATTCGGATTTGCAACCCGCTCCAAGGCCCAGTTGCCTGCATACGACGTCGAATACCCCATGCCCACCCGGGCGATTGTCTTTACCGCAGCCAGCGGCCACACTCACCCGGCCAGCCAGGAAGCGGAGTCCAGAGTGCCCACCCCACGCCAGTTCAGCAAGAAGACCAGCACCAGCAACATGCTGCGGCTCAAGTCCGCCGCCGGTGACCCGCAGGCGCCCTACCGCGTCGATTTCGTTCTGCTCGAGCACTTTTCCATGGCCAGTTTTACCGTGGCCATGGACGTGCTGGTAACGGCCAACCTGCTGCGCGCCGACAGCTTCCGTTTTACCCCGCTGTCGTTGGACGGCGACCGGGTACTGAGCGACCTGGGGCTGGAACTGGTGGCCACGGAACTGGCCGTCGACGCATTGAAACAGCTCGACCTGCTGATTATCTGCGGCGGCCTGCGCACGCCACTCAAATACCCGGAACTCGACCGCCTGCTGGACGAATGCGCGGCCCAGGGCATGGCGTTGGGCGGGCTGTGGAATGGCAGCTGGTTCCTCGGCCGCGCCGGCGTGCTCGATGACTACGGCTGCAGCATCCATCCCGAGCAGCGCGCCAGCCTGTCCGAGCGCAGCCCGCAGACGCGCATCACTCCGGCCAGCTTCACCCTCGACCGCGACCGCCTCAGCGCCGCCAGCCCCAATGGCGCCATGGAACTGATGCTCGGGCTGGTTCGTCGGCTATACGGCGATGGCCTGGCTGAAGGCGTGGAGGAAATACTGTCATTTTCCGGCGCCCGTTATCGCCAGGTCGGCCCCGGGGCGAAGAAGTCCATGAGCCTGCACCTGCGCACCATCGTCGAACTGATGGAAAACAACCTCGAGGAAACCCTCAGCCTCGATCAGCTCGCCGCCTACAGCGGCCGCTCCCGCCGGCAGATCGACCGGCTGTTCCAGGCCCAGCTGGGCACCTCGCCACGGCGCTACTACATGGAGCTGCGCATCACCAAGAGCCGCCGCCTGCTGCAGTATTCCGACCTGTCGGTGATGGAAGTGGCAGTGGCCTGCGGTTTTGTCTCGGTGTCGCACTTCAGCAAGTGCTACGCGGCGTACTTTGGCTACCCGCCGTCACGCGAGCAACGGCTGGGCGAATGAGCGGCGCTCAAGCCTGGATGTAGCGCATCACTGCGTCGCAGATCATGGCCTTGTGGCGCAGCTTGACCTGCTCGTCGGCCAGGTCGATCTGGAAGATGTCGCCGAAGGTGTGACGGTTCGACACCCGATAGAAGCAGAACGAGCTCATCAGCATGTGCAGGTCGAGGACCTCGATGCCTGCGCGGAACACACCCGCTTCCACGCCACGCTGCAAGGTCCGGTTCAAGGCCTGGAGCACCAGGCTGCTCATCTCGCGGATGGCCGGGGTTTTCTTGACGTACTCGCCGTAATGGATGTTCTCGGTGCAGACCATGCGCACGAAATCGACATTGTGGTCGTGGTGGTCGAACGTGAACTCGGCCAGCCGGCGAATGGCCTGCTCGGGCGGCAACGACTCCAGGTCCAGGCTCTGCTCGGTCTTGCGGATGTCGCCGTAGAGCTTGATCAAGCATTCGACGTACAACTGCTCCTTGCTGCCGAAGTAGTAGTAGATCATGCGCTTGGAGGTGGCCGTTCGCTCGGCAATGGCATCCACCCGCGCGCCGGCCAGGCCTTGCTGGACGAACTCGTTGATGGCGACCTGGAGGATGTCCTCGCGGGTTTTCTCGGGGTTGTTCTTGCGCGACTTGCGTGTCCCTTCGATCTCGGGCTGGCCGAGGGGGGCTTCGGGATGGCTCATAGCTGCTCACGGGGTGTTTATTGGGATTTGGGGGGATTATCCGTGAGTGGGGGTGCGGGGGGAAGCGCGCTGTTGGTCGAGTGGTCAGCGGCGCGGCGCATTGGCCCGCATCGCCCTATGCAGGGGCCTGCAGCCAGGTTTTACACGGTGCCGAGCCATTCGCTGCGTGTCAGCTCCCAGATCTCGAGCTGCATAGGCCCACAGACAAAATGCCCGTCTCGCACGCCTACCCTGCGCATCCCCTCGCGCTCCGATACTTTGCGCGAAGCATCGTTATCGACGGCTTTGGGCACCTGCATGAGCGGGCGCGCCAGGGTCTGAAACCAGTAGGTGTTGATGACCTCGCATGCCTCACGCATGTAACCCTTGCCCCACCACTGGGGCGCGAGCCAGAAGCCTCTGTTGTTCCCGGCTTGCTCGTACAGGCTGATACTTCCGATGCTGCGTTGGGGGTTGTCGATGGTGCGAATCATCCAGTGCCATTCGCGGCCCGCCGCCATGGCAGGCAAGGCAATATCGCGCACATACACCAGCGCCCCATCGTCCGGATACGGCCAGGGCACACGACGGTCGAGATAGCGGACAACCTCCCATTGCGGGAACAATTCCTGTATCTCGGGGGCATCCTCCAACTGCAGCGGGGTGAGGACAAGGCGTTTTGTATACAGGGTCGGTAGGCATTCCATAGCATCATTCCTGAGCACGCGCTGTGGTGGAGTGTGGATCCTCTGCCAATTAACCGATCAAGTCGAGCGTTCCTGGCTGAGTGAGTTGTGCCTACCTGCACCGTGCGGGCTATTTGGCACCTGCTGCCTGCGACAGCTTGCCAGGCCCTGAACTGGCGATACCAACCTCGGTCACGCTGCGCCGATTCACTCTCAGCGTTGTATAACGGGCGGGCTGCGTGGCGTTGAGCTTTTCAATCGAGGCGAGAAACGCCAGCGGGCTATCAAGGGGAAGTGCCTTGAGCGTGGCCATGTCCAGCTCCCACCAGCGGCTGTCCAGCAGCCGGCTGATCACGTCTTCGGGGTGGCGATAACGTATGATCTTTGCCGGGTTTCCGCCGACAATGGCGTAGGGCGGTACATCACGGGTCACCAGTGCCCGGGTGCCCACAATAGCGCCTGTGCCGACCTTCACGCCTTCCAGGATGGTCGCCCCCTCCCCCATCCACACATCATGGCCAATGGTCGCAAAGGACTGGTCAGGCCGATAGGTCAGGTGGTTGTTTTCATATTGGAAGGGGTGCGAACTGACCCAGTTGGACGGGTGAGTGTTCTTCTCCTGCCCAATCACGCAACCGGACCCTATCGAGCAGAACCGGCCTATCGAAGACACCAGCGAAAGCCTTGAATGGCTTCGGATGTAGGTGTGGGCACCAATGCTCACACGTGTGGACTCGATGTGTATGTGGCCCAGTTGGACGAAGGCTTCAATATCCGCTTCGGCAACTTTATTGAAGGTCTTTGAGCCACCCGCGATCTTGCCGCCTAACTGTCTGATGCGTTTTTTATACTGTGATTCTTTTATTGACTGGATCAGATTGAACATGCACAGCGATCTCTACGACTTTTGCAGAGTGTACCAAGCGGGTTGGCAAAAATCTTGACGCCCTAGGGCCACGCAAAACCGCAGACAACCCGTTGGAACTATTCCAGCAGCCGTGCCCCCTAACCCTGTGCGATATGCCCATTGCCAATCAAAGGAAGGTGTTATCAATCATGAAACGTGAACAGATCGAAGGGGTTGCACAGAAAGTGGCAGGCAAGGCACAGAGTGCGGCAGGCCAGTTTCTTGAAGATCCGGCCATGGAAGCCGAGGGTGATGTGCGCCAGGCATCAGGACAGCTCACCCAGACCTATGGTGACGCGCTGAACAATGTATCTGCATTTGTGAGAGAAAAACCGCTGACTGCACTGGCGGTCGGCGCAGCCATCACGCTGGTCGTCAGCCGCCTGCTCCGGCGCTGACGGCTGCCAGGAGCGGCCCTGGCGTGCATCGCAAGGGCCGTTCCTGCACCCGACAGGCCGGACGCGCTGCTCACAGCACCGGTTTGCGCGCCACCCCGCTACGCCGCTTGGCCATCGCTGCCAGGCGCACTGCAACGTTGGCCGCCCCATACCCCGCATAGCCCCCCTTGCGCTGGATGATCTCGAAGAAGAAACGGTCCTCGAACGCCTCGGTATACACGTGGAACAGCTCGCCCCCGTGGGCATCGCGGTCGTACAGCACGTTGTAGTAGGCCAGTTCGCTGAGAAACTCGTCGTCGAAATCGAACCGCGCCGCCAGGTCGTCGTAATAATTCAGCGGTATCTCCAGCAGCGGCACACCGGCGTCCTTGGCGCGGGCCACTTCACGGAAAATATCCTCACAATCGAAAGCGATGTGGTGCACGCCAGAACCGCGATAGCTGGACAGCGCATGGGCGATGGCGGTGTTGCGGTTTTCCGAGATGTTCAGCGGCAGGCGCAGGCTCCCGCATTGGCTGCGCAGGGCGCGGCTCTTGACCAGGCCGTAGGGGTCGGGCAGCACCACCTCGTCATCGGCGGCGAAGTCGAACAGGCTCTTGTAGAACAGGACCCAGCTGTCCAGCGCCTCGGCCGGCAGGGCCAAGGCCATGTGATCGATGCGCTGCAGGCCGCCGGTGGTCGTGACGGCCTGGTCCAGAAGAAAGTCGGTATCGTACAGCGACGGGCCTTCCTTGCCCTGCTCCACCAGGTAGATCAGGCTGCCATCCGGGGCGCGCACGGCAGGGACCTCACATTCATTGGGGCCGACCAAGCCGCGAAACGGCTGGCCCCGGAAGTCGGTAGCGCGTTGCAGCGCCGCGTGCTCGTCCTTGACCCGCAGCGCGGTGGCGCACAATGACGGGCCATGGGCTTCGAAGAAGTTGTGGCCAAACGAGTAAGGTTCGGCGTTGAGCACGATATTGATGTCGTTCTGGCGCAGCAGGCGCACGTCCTTGCTACGGTGCTTGCCAGCTTCGGTAAAGCCCAGGCGTTTGAGCCAACTGCCCAGACGCGCGCCGACCGCTTCGTCGACGGCAAACTCAAGGAATTCCACTGCGTCGTAACCACTGGCGGCGGGCGGAGCGAACAGCACGCCCGGCTCGAGGGCCGTGCCTTCCTGTTGCAGGCGCAAGCGGGTCTGTTCCTCCAGGTACAACAGCGAACGCAGGCCATCGGCGGCATTTTGCCTGGGCGGCGCGGCGCGAAAACCGTCGTTGAAGATCTCCAGCGACAACGGGCCACGGTAGCCGGTGGCGAGGATGGGCGCGAGGAAGCCCGCCAGGTCCATCTCGCCCTGCCCTGGGAAGCAACGGAAGTGACGACTCCACTCCAGCACGTCCATGGCCAGGATCGGCGCATCGGCCATCTGCACGAAGAAGATCTTGTCACCGGGGATCCCGCGAATCGCAGCAGGGTCGTCCTTGAGCGACAGGGTGTGGAAGCTGTCGAGGATCACCCCCAGCGCCGGGTGGTCAGCCTGGCGCACCAGGTTCCACACCTGTTGGTACGTGTTGACGTGGCGGCCCCAGGCCAGGGCCTCATAACCGATGCGCAGGCCGCGCTGGCCGGCATGCTCGGCCAGCAGGCGCAGGTCGTCCACCAGCAATTGCTCATCGCCCAGCGCGTCGGCCTGCACGTTGCTGCACACCAGCACCAGGTCGGTGCCCAGCTCTTGCATCAGGTCGAACTTGCGCTCGGCACGGTCGAGGTTCTTCTGCAGGCGGTCGCGGCGGCAGCCTTCAAAATCGCGGAACGGCTGGAACAAGGTAATGGCGATGCCGAGGTCGGCGCACATCTGCCGTACTTCACGGGGGCTACCGGCGTAGTAGAGCAGATCGTTCTCGAAGATCTCGACGCCGTCAAAACCGGCGGCGGCGATGGCTTCGAGCTTTTCCGGCAAGGTGCCGCTCAAGGACACGGTGGCTATCGAACGCTGCATGGTGAATTCCTTGTTAGGGGCTACGGGGCTGGCAGGTCGTGGTGCGTCTGTACCCGCCGCTACGCGGGTTGGCTGGCAATGCACCTTCTGACTGCTTGGCACCCTCGATTATTCGCAGGTAAAGTCACCCTATCAATGACTTTGTACGGAATGGTTAGTTTTGCGTTCGATTACCGAACAAAACCCGTTTCTACGAATTGATTCAGCGCAACCCGTGGGCAACCATGAAAACCAGACGCAGGCATACCGACCGCCACCGCCTGGCCCTGCCGGCAGTTCGGTGCAGCCCGCGCTGACAAGCCCAACGCACAACATAATAAGTTCAATAAAACGGGTACCGACCTATGCACACTTCGCTCGCCTTGTACCGCGCACCTGCTCGTTCGCTCTCCTGCTGCCCCCGACGCCACCTGCGATCGTCCGCCCTTTGAAAGCGCACCCAGACTCCCGATAGCGACTGCACAACCACTGGCCGCAGCCGGACGGCGCCAGCAGTGCGGCGACCAACAAGAACAACGGAGACAACGATGGCCCACTCAAGCTCTCAAGCCAAGAAAGCGACCGCCAGCGGATGGATAGGCTCGGCACTCGAGTACTACGACTTTTTCATCTATGCCCAGGCGGCGGCACTGATCTTCCCGCAGATCTTCTTCCCCAACACCGACCCGAAGATGGCCATCATTGCCTCGCTGGCCACCTACGGGGTGGGCTACCTGGCCCGCCCGGTCGGCGCCTTCGTGCTTGGCCATTGGGGCGACACCCGTGGTCGCAAGAACGTGCTGCTGCTGTGCATGTTCCTGATGGGCCTGTCGACCATGGCCGTGGGCCTGTTGCCGACTTATCACGACATTGGCCTGCTCGCCCCGGCGATGCTGGTGGTGCTGCGGCTGATCCAAGGTTTCGCCGTTGCCGGTGAGATTTCCGGGGCCAGTTCGATGATCATGGAGCACGCACCGTTCGGTCGACGCGGCTACTACGCCAGTTTCACCCTGCAGGGCGTGCAGGCTGGCCAGGTATTGGCGGCGGCCGTGTTCCTGCCACTGGCCTACTTCATGCCAAGCGAGGCGTTCAACGAGTGGGGCTGGCGCATCCCGTTCCTGATGAGTTCGGTGGTGCTGATTGCCGGTTTCATCATCCGCAAGGAAGTGCATGAAACCCCAGCGTTCGTGAAGGAAGAGCAGCAGGACAAAGTCGCCAAGTCGCCCATCAGCGAGGCCTTCCGCCATAGCTGGAAGCACATGGTGCTGGTGATGTTCATGGCCCTGATGAACGTGATTCCGGTGGTCGCGACCATCTTCGGCGCCGCGTATGCGGTGCAGCCTGCCTACGGCATCGGCTTCGACAAGAGCGTGTACCTGTGGATCCCGGTGGTGGGCAACATCGTCGCGGTACTGGTGATCCCGTTCGTGGGCAACCTCTCTGACAAGATTGGCCGTCGCCCGACCATGATCGCTGGCTGCCTGGGCTCAGGGCTGCTGGCGTTCGTCTACCTGTATGCGATCAGCATTCAGAACGTACCCCTGGCCTTCGCCGCCTCCATCGTCATGTGGGGCATGGTGTACCAGGGCTACAACGCGGTATTTCCAAGCTTCTACCCTGAGCTGTTCCACACCCGCTACCGCGTGTCGGCCATGGCCATCGCACAGAACATCGGCACCATGCTGACGGCCATGCTGCCTGCACTGTTCGCCCTGGTGGCACCGCCAGGTTCGCAAAACATTCCGCTGGTGGTGGGTGGGCTGGCATTCCTTATTACCTGCGTGTGTGCCCTGGCTGCGTACATCGCGCCAGAAACCCATCGCCTGGCGATGGAAGACCTGGGCAATCCGCAGGCCAAGCCTATGGAAAAAGAGGCCTTTGAAGCCAGCCGCAAGGGGAGCTTTCAGGCAGTGAGCCACTGACAGATCGCCGGGGCCGCACAGCGGCCCCGGCACGTTCAGCCGTTAACCACTGCCCGCAACTGCTGCCACAGCGCTTCCACATGCTCACGCTCCGTTGGCAGCGCCCCCACCGACACCCGCACCATCCAGCGCCCATTCAAAGTCGCCGGGGTTACATACGCCTCACCGGACGCGTTGAGCCGCTCGGCCCAGGCCTTGGTATGCGCATCCAGCGCCTCCCCTTCCAGCCCCGCCGGCCGATGCTGGATGCACAAGGTCTGCAACTGAACTGGCGCCAACAGGGCCCAGTCCGGCGTTGCCTCGACCTGTTCAGCCAGCCAACGGGCATTGTCCAGGTCACGCCGCAAGCGTTGTTGCAACGCCTCTACCCCTTCGCTACGCAACATGAACCACAGCTTCAAAGCGCGGAACCGGCGACCCAGTGGGATACCCCAGTCGCGCAGGTTCTTCACCTCGCCATCGACCGCCGATTGCAGGTAGCTGGGGTTGGTGCTCATCACCCGGATCAGGTGCTGCGGGTCGCGCACGTAGTAGATCGAGCAGTCGAACGCCACGCCCAGCCATTTGTGGGCGTTGACCACCACAGAATCGGCCAGTTCGATGCCGTCCCACATCCAGCGGCACTCGGGCAGGATCATCGCAGAGCCGGCCATGGCCGAGTCAACGTGCAGCCACAAACCCTTGGCCTGGGCGATTTCGCCGATCGGACGCAGCGGGTCCAGCGCCGTGGTCGTCGTGGTGCCGGTGGTGGCGACCACCGCACAGGGCTGGTTGCCGGCGGCAATGTCCTGCTCGATGGCCACCTGCAAGGCCTCCGGACGCATGGCGAACTGCTCGTCGGTGGCAATCAGGCGGATGTTGGCGCGGCCGAAGCCCGCCAGCAAGGCAGCCTTGTCCACCGAGCTATGGGCGTGGGCGCTGACATAGACGATCAGTGGCTTGGCTTCGGCCTGCAAGCCACCGCGCACCAAGGCGTAATCGGTGGCACGCTCGCGGGCGCAAATCAAGGCGACCAGGGTGCTGGTAGAGGCCGTGTCCTGGATCACCCCGCTCCACTGCGCCGACAGGCCTAGCAACTGGCGCAGCCAGTCGAGGGTGGTTTCCTCCAGCTCACTCAGCGCCGGGCTGGACTGCCACGACAGGCCCAGCACGCCCAGGCCGGTGCTGAGGAAGTCGCCGAGCACCGACGACAAGGTGCCATTGGACGGGAAGTAGCCATAGAAGTCCGGGTGTTGCCAATGCGACAAGCCAGGCATCACCAACTGGTTGACGTCATCGAGGATCGCGTCGAACGGCTCGCCCTGCTGCGGGGCAGCTACAGGCAAGGCGGCTTTCAGGTAGCCGGGTTCGACCTGGGCCATGACCGGGCGCTCGCCGACGGTTTGGCGGTAGTCGGCGATCAGGTCGATCAGTTGGTGGCCGTACTGGCGGAATTGTTCTGGGGTCACGCGCGGTCTCCTGTGGGCTCATGGGTGCTCGTGCTGGCCCAATCGCCGGCAGCCGGCGCCCACAGGGGCTGGCATTGCCCAAGATCGGTGGAGGCCCCGCGAGAGGGGCCGGCACAGACACCCTAATGCTCACAGTCTAGGCCGCTGCAGCCTGGCGAATAACCCCGCTTCGCGCATACCTGCTATGGCAAATCCGCATGCCCACCCTGCACGCCGAACTGCGACTGGCGCCACAACTCGAACACGCGGTTGCGCAACCAGCGATGCTCAGCCGATGCCTGCAAGCGCTGGTGCCACACCACCCAGTAGCGCTGGGTGTGGTCGACGAACCCCAGCGGCCGCCAGGCCAGGCCGTGCAGGCGGCTCAACTGACGGGCAATGTGCTCGGGCACGGTGGCCAGCGCCTGGCTGTTGCCGATCACCTGCACGGTGGCCGAGAAGAACGGCACTTCCAGGCTCACCCGCCGCTGCAGCCCTTGGCCGCGCAGGTGGCGGTCGATGAAGCTGTCCTTGTCACCCCCGCCAGAGATGCGCACATGCTTGAACGCCAGGTAATCGTCCTGGTTCAACGCTGCGCAGGCCGTCAGCGGATGATCCTGACGCATCAGGCACACCGCGCGGTCCTCGCCCAGCAGGCGACCATGCAGGTTGGGCGGCGACTCGTCGAACAGTGTGGTGGCCAGGTCGATCTCGCCACTGGCGAGCAAGGCGTATTGGCCGGCCTGCCAGGTGCGGTACTCGATGCTCACGCCGGGGGCCTCCTGCTCCAGCGCGGCCACCAACCGTGGCAGCATGTGCTCGGCGACATAGTCCGAAGCGGCCAGGCAGAAGCGCCGCTCGCAGCGCGCAGGGTCGAAGGAAGCAGGCTGGCGCAAGGCCTGGAGCTCCTCGAGGACCTGGCGCAGGGGTTCGACCAGCGCTTCGGCGTACTCGCTGAGCACGTAGCCACGGCCTTGGCGCACCAGCAACGGGTCGTCGAAGGCTTCGCGCAGGTGAGCCAGCTGCCGGCTCAGGGCTGACTGGCTGACGCCCAGCCGTTCGGCAGCGTGGCTGAGGTTCTTGAGCTGAAGCAGACAGTCAAGGGTACGCAGGTGGGCGAGGCTGAGGGAGGCGAAGGTCGGGTTCATGCAGGCTCCCTGGTTGCATTCACCGGCCCGATCGCCAACAAGCCGGCCCCGCCACTACGCCACACGCCTGAAGGCCTGTGCCATAGCCGCGCAGCCGGCTTGCCGGCGTTCGGGCCGCAAAGCGGCCCTGGTTTCAGTCGGTCAGGCCGACATAGACGTTTTGCACGTCGTCATTCTCGTCGATCGCTTCAAGAAACGCTTCAACCTCGGCCAACGCCTCGGCGCTCAGGCTGCCAGCGCTCACGGGGTTCTTCGGGGTATAGCCGATCTTCGCCGAAGTGACGGTAAAACCATGGTCTGGCAGGGCCTTCTGTACCGCGTCCAGGTCGGTTGTGTCGGTGATGAACAGGGTCGAGCCCTCTTCTTCACCTTCTTCGAAGTCCTGCGCACCGGCTTCGATGGCCGCCATTTCGGGGTCGGCGTCACCGTTGGGCGTCGCCTCGACCAGGCCTACGTGGTTGAAATCCCACGCCACCGAGCCGCTGGCACCCAGCTGGCCTTTGCGGAACAGCACGCGGATCTGCGCAACGGTGCGGTTGACGTTATCGGTTAGGCACTCGACGATCAGCGGCACCTGGTGCGGCGCGAACCCTTCGTAGCTCACCGCATGGTACTGCACCGCATCACCGTCCAGGCCGGCACCCTTGCGGATCGCGCGTTCCAAGGTTTCGCGGGTCATCGAGGCCTTCTTGGCCTGCTCGATGGCCAGGCGCAGGCGCGGGTTCATGTCCGGGTCGGCGCCAGATTTGGCGGCGATCTGAATTTCCTTGGACAGCTTGCCCATGATCCTGCCTTTGGCGTTGGCCGCGGCTTCTTTATGTTTGGCTTTCCACTGTGCGCCCATGTCGACTCTCTTGTTTCAGCGGCCGGTTCAGGAAGCGACCGGCCAAAAAGTGGGAGCAGTTTATACGCCCTCGCCCCCCTGTTCGACAAGAAATCTCACGCTTTGTCGGCCTTGCCCGCCGCCGCTGCGAACCGCGCCAGCCGCACATCCAGGTGGCGTGGCCGCACCCCACGGTCCTCGGCCCGCTCCTTGCGGCGGATGGCGTTGCGCACCACCAGCGAGCCGAGGTAGCGGATCGGCTCCGGCGGGAACCAGCCCAGCGGGCCTTTGACCAAGGGCGAGCGGGTCCACGGGTTGTCCAGCCCCAGGGCCAGCGACGAGAGAATCTGCCCGCCCATGTGGCACGGCCCGACGCCGCTGCCGGAGTAACCGAAGCCATAGAACACGTTGCTTTGCCCGTCCAGCCGGCCGAAGAACGGCAGCCCGGTCACCGAGCGGTCCGACGGGCCATTCCAGCTGGCCGCCAGTGGCACTTCGGCCAAGGCGGGGAAAAACTCGCCCAGGCTTTCGCGCAGCAGCGGCTGGTACGGCGAGGGCTGGTCGAATACCGGCAGCATGCGCCCACCATAGGCAAAGGTGTTGCCGCCCTTGCCCAGCATCAGGCGACCGTCGCTGGTGTTGTGGTAGTAATGCACGAAAATGCGCGAATCGAGGACGCTGACGCCCGTGTTCAGACCAATTTCGCCCAGCAACTCGGGGCACGGCTCGGTGATGACCATGTCGCTGGAGACGATCGCCACGCTGCGTTCGAACTGCGGGAAGGCCCGCGCCATCCAGGCATTGAGCCCCAACACCACGCGGTCAGCACGCACTGTGCCATGGGCTGTGCGTACCTGCACCGGGCTGCCATGTGCC
This sequence comes from Pseudomonas sp. NBRC 111131, assembly GCF_001320525.1. NCBI lineage: Bacteria > Pseudomonadati > Pseudomonadota > Gammaproteobacteria > Pseudomonadales > Pseudomonadaceae > Pseudomonas > Pseudomonas sp. NBRC 111131. The sequence goes on from NZ_BCBH01000026.1 coordinate 63,359, forward strand.
AGGCCGGTCATGGCCGTGCCTTCATGGATGCGCACCCCGCGCTGCAGGGCCACACGGCGCAGGCCGCGCACCAGCCGGCCCGGCTGCACGGTGGCGGCGGCCGGCGAGAACCAGCCTTCCAGGTGCCGCGCAGAGCCTGCCAGGCGCTGCACCTGGTCCAGCGCCAGGCGCTCGAACGAATTGATCCCCTTGCGTTCCAGCGCAGCGATTACCGCATCGGTGGCGCCGACCTGGGCCTGGTTGGTGGCGGTGTACAAGGTGCCGTCCAGGCGGTAGTCACAGTCGATGCCGTTGGCGGCACAGAACGCACCGATGGCACCGATGCTGCGCTCCGACTCACGGACCAGGCGCACCGCCTCGGCCGCACCGAACAGGCGCTCAAGGGTGAAGTACTTGGCCGACCAGGACAACGCGCATCCGCCGTTACGCCCACTGGCACCCGCACCGCAGATGTCCGCCTCGAGCAGCAGCACATCCAGCGCCGGTACCGCTTCCTTGAGCATCAGTGCAGTCCACAGCCCGGTATAGCCGCCGCCGACGATGCACACGTCACAACGGGCATCGCCTTGCAGCGGCGGGCATGCCGCATCCTGCGCTGAATCCAAAGCCTGTTGCAGCCAGAAGGGTCTCATTCGCTCGCTTTCCTTTAGGTACGCAGTGGCTTGATCGCCATGCTGGTATTGGGTGCCACATCATTGGCCTGGGCTACGCTGGCCGGGCGGCTGTTCCAGTGCGGCAACAGCACCAAGGCCGAGAACAGGGCGCAGCCGGCAAACACGATGAACACCGTGACGCTGTCGAAGTAGCCAGGCAGCAGGCCGCCCAGCACCGCGCCCACCGAGCCGCAGCCGTTGACAAAACCGGCCGCCGTCGCGCCAGCCTTGGCCGTACCGAAATCGATGGCCGCCGCGCCGCTGATCATCGAGTCCGGCCCGTACAAGGTCAGGCCCATGACGAACAACAGGCCTACCACCAGGCTGATGCTGCCGCTGTGCATGGCCGCCATGAACGCCGCCAGGGTCACCGTCAGCAACACCAGGCTGATCACACAGGCCGGCATGCGCCGGGCACCGAACAGTTTGTCCGACGCCAGCCCGATCATGATCGGGCCTAGCAACCCGGCCAGTTCAAAGGCCGTGGGAATGATGGCTGCGCCAACCTTGCCCACCGAAGGCATCTGCTCGAAGACGATCACCGGGCCCCACAGCAAGATGGCGTAGCGCGCCGGCTTGAGCAGAAAGTACGCCAGCCCCAGGGTCAGTACGGTGCGGTTGCGCAGGATCTCGCGCAGCGGTGCCCACACACTGCACAGGTGGCTGCCTGGCGCCATGCTCTGGGGCTCGGGCTCTACCGCCGGCAGGCCGACATCTTCGGGTTTGTTGCGCTGCAGAAAGAAGAACAGCACCGCCACCGCTGCCACCACTGCCGCACTGGAGAAGAACGCTGCGTGCCAGGTACCGACCAGGGTGTAGGCCCACCAGCCGGCGAACGGCGAGGCCACCAGACCACCGAAGGCATAGCAGGAGCTCCACAGGCCCAACACGCGGCCACGCTGCGAGGCGGGGAAAAAGCTGCCGATGTTCTTGCACAACCCGGCCCAGCCAGTGGATTGCGCCAGGCCTTGGACAAGCATGCAGGTAGCGAAGATCGGGAAGGTTGCATAACTGCCCATAACCACCGCCGCTGCCGCCGAAATCAGCAGACCGCCGAGCACCACCACACGCGGGCCGAAGCGGTCGGCGAGCATGCCCCACGTGAACTGGCCCACGGCGTAGGCGGCCAGGTAGATGGCGTCAAGGTTGGCCATGGCGGCCTTGTCGAGCATGAATGTCGGGTCTTCACCAATGCCGAGCTTGGCCACGGAGAAGGCCTTGCGGGTGAAGTAGAAGGCGGCGTAGGCCAGCCAGGTGATAGCAAAAATCTGAATGCGCCAGCGTTTGAACGCGGCTAGGGATTGGTTCATGGTGAGTCTGACCTCTTGTTCAAGTGTGCCGGCAGAATGTGAAGAAACGCCTGTCTTGTTGTTGTGTTGCGCACTGCATGACGTGGCTCGTCATCTGGTCAGATGGCGCAGGAACGTGCGCCATGGCCCGGCGGCCGCTTAGGGGGGCGTGGGGTTGCAGAACATGGAAACAGCTGGTGACTGATAAATAAAATCGATTTATCGTATTTCACACATAAGCTCAGCTTGTTACTGGAGTCGACATGTCGGTGTCCCACGCTCAACTCAAGGCCTTTCACGCGGTGGCCGTGCACGGCAGCTTCACCCGCGCCGCGCAAAAGCTGTTCCTCACCCAACCGGCGGTGTCCGATCAGGTGCGCAAGCTCGAGGAGCGCTTTGGCGTGTTGCTGTTTCACCGCAACAAGCGCTCAGTCCAACTGACCGACCTGGGCGAGCGCCTGCTGGGCATCAGCCAGCGCCTGTTCGCCTGCGAGGCCGAAGCCCACGAACTGCTGCAGGACTCCCGCGCACTGCACACCGGCAGCCTGGTGCTGGCGGTGGATGCCCCGGTCCACGTGCTGCCGCAGGTCGCGCGCTTCTGCCAGCGATATCCCGGCATCCAGGTGAAGGTGGAAACGGGCAACACCGACGAGTTCCTGGCCAGGCTGTTCAGCTATCAGGCCGACCTGGCGCTGCTGGGTCGCGATGTCGACGATGAGCGGCTGTATTGCGTGCCCCTGCGCCGCGACCCGATGGTGGCGTTCGTCTCGCACAACCACCCGTGGGCCAGCCGTGGTTCGATCAACCTGGCCGACCTGGACGACACGCCGCTGGTGCTACGTGAACCGGGCTCGGTGACACGGCAGACGCTGGAAGAAGAGATGCAGCGCGCCGGGTTGCGGATTCGCCCGGCGATCCAGGTCGAAGGCCGGGAAGCGGCGCGCGAGGCCGTGGTGGTGGGGATTGGCGTTGGGGTGGTGTCGGCGGCCGAGTTTGGTGCGGACGCACGGGTATGTGCATTGCCGATCGTCGACTGCCAGCGGCATTTGACCGAAACATTGGTGTGCCTGAGCGAACAGCGGACGCGGCGGGTGGTGGCGACCTTCTTGCAGGTGGTGCAGGAAGCGATGTAGCGGCGCACGGCAGTACAACTATTCTGGTTCTACCCACCATCAAGAGGCAGCCATGCTCTTTCGCCTAGCCGCCGACACCCTGGTCCTGCTGCACCTGGGCTTCATCCTGCTGGTACTGTTCGGCGGCCTGCTGGTGCTCAAATGGCGCGCCGCCCTGCTCGTCCACCTCCCCGCCCTGGCCTGGGGCCTGGCGGTGGAGGGGCTGCACCTGCAATGCCCGCTGACCGACTGGGAAAATCGCATGCGCGAGGGCGCCGGCGATGCCGGCTATCACGGTGGTTTCGTCGAGCATTACCTCTGGCCGCTGATCTACCCCGCCGGGTTGACCCCACAGATCCAGCTGCTACTGGCCACCCTGGTGCTGCTGCTCAACCTCGGCGTCTACGGTTACGTGATCTGGCGCTGGCGCCACCGCTAGCGGGTGGCAACCACAAACAGCCGCGGGAACGGCAGCAGCACCTTGCCGTCGCTGGCCGGCGGATAGTCGCGCTGCATGGCCTGCAGGTACATCTGCAGGAAGTCCGCCTGCTCCTGCTCGTCCAGCTTTGCCAGATAGGGGCGCAGCGCCGACCCCTTGAACCATTCCACCACCGCCTCGGCGCCGCCCGGCAGCGGGTGATGGTAGGTGGTGCGCCACACATCCACCCGGGCGCACAACGGGCTGAGCAGGTCGTAGTAGAACGCGGCATTGTGCCGGGGCGGCAAGCTGAAGTCGGCGAACTTGTCCGCCCAGCGTCCACGGCTGGCGACCTCCCGCAGTTGGCGGTGGGCGGGCTCGTCAAGGTTGTCCGGGGTCTGTACGGCCAGGCTGCCGCCTTCGCTCAACTGGCGCACCAGGTGCGGGTAGAGCGAACCGTGATCGGGCACCCATTGCAGCGAGGCGTTGGCCAGGATCAGGTCCTGCGGTTCGGGCGCGGCCCAGCTGGCGATGTCGGCGATTTCGCAGCGCACACGCGGGACCCGCAAGCGCTGCCGCTCGCGGGCCTTTTCGATCATGTCGGGGTCGCTGTCCAGTGCCGTCACCTGGGCATCCCCATGGCGCTGCAACAACACCTCGGTGGAGTTGCCGGGGCCGCAGCCCAGGTCGGTGGCATGGCGCACCGGGCGCGGCGGCACGGCGGTCAGCAGGTCACGCACAGCGCGGGTGCGCTCGTCTTCGAACAGGGAATACTGAGTGGCAGACCAGGCCATGGGGGCCTCCTTTGGGCGGACAGTGTGCACAGCATAAGCCATGTGCCAGCCCTTAGGGCCGCTTTGCCACCTTCAGAAATCCCCAGGTGGCAGTGCCCGGTACGGCCCGGCAGCCTATGCTTGAGGTCTGACCCGACACGCGCATGCCCATGAAAACATTCCTCACCCTCGCCATCCTGGCGCTGATCGCTGCCGCCGCCCTCCTCGGCTCACCGTGGATGAACGGACGCTTCCATATGCCTGCGGACCAAACCCCGGCCCAACAACGCGAAACGGCCGGGTCCCCAAGGGAGCCGGCCGTTTCGAACCACCACTAGCGCTTAGTGCTGCCTGGCGCTGCGGATCTGATGCACCACACCCATGGCCACCACGATGGCGGCGGCAATACCGGTGGAGATCACCAGGATCTGGTAGTCAGGCATGAAGGCCATGGTCACCAGGGCGGCGATGATGAAGGCAATCACCAGGTAGGTCAGCCAAGGGAACAGCCACATCTTAAGGCGCACTTCCTTGCCTTCGGCGATCAGCTTGCGGCGCATGCGAAGTTGCGAGAAGGCGATCACCAGGTACACCAGCAAGGCGATCATGCCGGTGGTGTTCATCAGGGTTTCCAGTACGTCTTTCGGGCGCAGGGTCTCGCTGAAGTTGATCAGCGCGCAGACCACGGCCACGGCGCAGGAACCGATGATCGCGTAGACCGGTACGCCAGTGCCAGCGCGGGTGATCTTGAAGAACGATGGCGCGTCGCCACGCTGGGCGAGGGAGAACAGCATGCGCGAGGCCGTGTAGTGGCCCGAGATCAGGCAGCTGCTCACCGAGGTCAACACCACGAAGTTCATCAGCAGCTCGGCGTGCGGTACGCCCAGCAATTCCAGGGTGCGGCGGTAGGCGCCATAGCCGGAAACGCCCAGTTGCGGGTCGTTCCACGGTACCAGGCAGACGATCAGGAAGATCGAACCGACGTAGAACAGGCACACACGCCATACCACCGAGTTGGTGGCCTTGACGATCTGGGTGGCCGGGTCCTTGGCTTCAGAGGCGGCGATGGTGACGATTTCAGCGCCCAGGAAAGCGAACATCACCCCAAGCAACGCACCGATCACCGTCGTGATGCCATTGGGCATGAAGCCTTCGGCGGTCAGGTGGGTCATGCCACGCACTTCACCGTACTGCCAGATGTTCATCACCGCGGCGGTACACACCACCAGGAAGCAGATGATCGCCACCACTTTGATCAGCGCGAACCAGAACTCGAATTCACCGTAATGCTTGACGTTGAAGAAGTTCACGGTGATCAGCAACAGGGTCGTGGCCAGCACGAACACGTTGACGCTCACATCAGGGAAGAAGCCATGCAGGATCTTGCCCGCCACATAGGCTTCCCAGGCCATGAGGATGACCCAGTACCACCAGTACAGCCAGCCAATGGTGAAGCCGGCCCAACGGCCAATGGCGCGGTCAGCGTAAGTGGAGAACGAGCCGGTGTCGGGCGAGGATGTCGCCATTTCACCGAGCATGCGCATGATCAATACCACCAGGATGCCGCCTGCCAGGTAGGCCAGGACAGCGGCCGGGCCGGCGCTGTGGATCACGCTGCCGGAACCGACGAACAAGGCGCCGCCGATAACCCCGGCGATCGACATCATCGTCAGGTGGCGCGACTTGAGCGAGGCACTGAGTTTGCTCTCGTGCCCGCTTTTCGCGGTGGTGGTTGTGGATGTTGCGTCCATCAGTTGTGTACCCCGTGCTTCTTTTTATCCAAGGAAAACTGTGAGTCCGCGATGGTCATCGGCTCACCTGTACATCAGTGCTAATGCGGGCAGGAGGTGTGCAAATACACACGCAGGCCTTCCGTGGCGGCCTGCTGACGCGCCCCAGGGTTTGCCCCAGGGGCGAACTGAACATGCTTTATGTGGCGATATCTGACACCTAATGTAAAAATGTCCGCCACAGAGAGCCATGCACAGTGGCATGAATCTCGCACTGCACTGTACAGGCCGCCAATGCAATACACCTTGCCGGCGCCTAGCGTTACGCACCCCTCAAGGCACCCGAATGCTCGAATTACACCCAGACTCCTCGACGCCGTTGGTCAACCAGATCATCGACGGGCTGCGCGAGCTGATCGACAACCAGACCCTCAAGCCAGGCGCCAAAGTCCCTTCAATTCGCGCCTTTGCCGCCACCTATTCGGTCAGTACCTTCACCGTGGTGGAAGCGTACGACCGGCTGGTGGCCCAAGGCCTGTTGGTGAGCAAGGGCAATGCCGGGTTCTTCGTCAATCGCGCGGTGGCCGAGTTGCTGGACAACCACAGCAGCGAAGCTGACGCCAGTCGACCATCGTTCAACTCCGAATGGTACCTGCAGCAGATCTTCGAAACCCGCCAACTGCCGTTCAAACCGGGGTGTGGCTGGCTGCCTAACGACTGGATGTACGAAGACGGGCTGCGTCGCGGCCTGCGCCAGGTGGCCGGCAGCCCGCTGGAGCTGTCGGGCTATGGCGACCCCATGGGCCTGCCGGAGCTGCGTGCACTGACCGCGCAGAACCTGCAGCAGGAATTGTCGATCGTGGCCAACCCGGCGCAACTGATGCTGACCCACGGCGCCAGCCAGGCCTTGGACCTTGCCGTGCGCACCCTGGTGCGGCCCGGTGACGTGGTGCTGGTGGACGACCCCGGCTACCCCAACCTGATGAGCATCCTGCGCACCCAGGGCGCCACCCTCATCGGTGTGCCGCGCACACCAACGGGCTATGACCTCAACCACCTGGAACACCTGCTGGCGCATCACCGCCCTACGGCCTTTTTCACCCAGCCACACCTGCACAGCCCGACCTGCTCGCGCACGCCCCTGCCCCAACTGCACCGGCTGCTGCAACTGGCCAGCCAGCACAGCTTGCGCCTGGTGGAAAATAACCTGTACGCCGACATGGTCGCCGAGCCACAACCGTGCCTGGCCAGCCTCGATCACCTGCAGCAAGTGGTGTACGTGGGCAGCTACTCCAAGAGCATCTCGCCCAACGTACGGGTCGGCTACCTGCTGGCTAACCCGGAGCTTTCGCAACAGCTGTTGCACCTGAAGATGCGCTCGGGCCTGACCACCTCGCAGGTAATGGAGCGCGTGGTGTACGCCGCGATCATCGACGGCCGCTGGCGCAAGCACCTCAAGCGCCTGCGCCAGCGCCTGGCGGAGGCGCACCAGGAAGTCGGCCGCCACCTGCACCGGCTGGGTTTCGAGCTGTTCATCGAGTCGGACGAAGGCATGTACATCTGGACCCGCCACCCGGCGATTCCCGACAGCGCGGCGCTGCTGGATGATGCACTGGAGAAAGGCATCATGCTTGGGCCTGGGCAGTTGTTCATGGTCGATGCCAAGCCGACCGGGTGGATGCGGTTCAATGTGGCGTTCAGTACCGACCCGGCGATGTGGGAGCTGCTGGAGAAAGTGCTGGTGAAGCATGTACGGCGTGCCAGCCTGTAGGCACCACACGGTTGACCTAGGACACCCGTACTATTGAGGCCGTAGGGCGTAGGCCCCTAGATTGTCCCTGCGCTGCGCAGGCGCGCATTGCATGGACAAATCAGGAGACAAGCATGTTCAAGACACCAACACCTCAGGACACAACCAACACCGATACCCTTCAAGTGCTGAGCGACACAGACCTCGACAACGTCTCGGGCGGCGTGTTCTGGGAAATGGGCATGGAGTGGGCGAATGATCCGTTCGTGCGCCTTGAATACCCTGGCATCAGCTGGCCCAAAGGCGGCGCCCAGTGGTGGGCGTAACAGCACCAACAGCTGCGGGGCGCTGAGCGCCTCGTCTGTTCCGGCCCTTTCGCGGGGCACGCCCGCGAAAGGGCCGGCAGCGACAACGCCATTATCGGCCCCTGCCCCCTACCGCCAGTCCGCCTTATCGGCGAAGAACGCTTGCGCATTCGCTTCCAGGCTCTGCAGGTGGTACCCACCCTCCTGCACGATCACGCACGGCAACCGCAACGCCCGAATCCGCTCACCCAACGCCGCGAACCCTTCGGTGGTCACCGCCACCTTGCTCTGTGGGTCCAGCGTGTAGATGTCGAACCCCAGCGACAACACCAGCACCTGGGCAGCAAAGTCCTTCACTGCAGCCAGTGCGACCTCCAGCTGGGCCATGAACTCCGCCTCGCTAGCGCCATGGGCCATCGGCAGGTTGAGGTTATAGCCCATCCCCGCGCCGCTGCCGCGCTCATCCGCGAAGCCTGCAACGGCTGGGTAGAAGTTGGTCGGGTCGCCATGGGTCGACACGTACAGCACATCGTTGCGCTCGTAGAAGATCTCCTGAATGCCCTGCCCATGGTGCATGTCGGTGTCGAGGATCGCCACGCGGCTGTAGCGGCTGCGCAGAACCTGGGCGGCGACAGCGGCGTTGTTGATGTAGCAGAAGCCACCGGCGGCATCGAAGCGCGCATGGTGCCCCGGTGGGCGGCACAGGGCATAGGCGGCGGGCTCGCCATCGAGGATTGCCTTGGCCGCTGCCACAGCGCTCTGCGCCGACCAGTAGGCCGAGTGCCAGGTGTGTTCGCCTACCGGGCAGCTGCCATCGGCCAGATAGCGCCCGGCCTGGGCGAGGATGCCGCGCAGGGCGTTGGGCTCGCGCACGAAGATGTTCGACATGACCTCGTCGCCCCAGTCCTCGGGCACCTCCTTCCAGCGTGCATGGGCTTCTTCGAGGAATGCCAGGTAGGCCTCGCCATGTACCGCCTTGAGCGGATCCAGGCCGGCATCCTCGGGTTGGCGCATGTCGAAGCCTAGCCCCTTGGCCGCCTGCAGCAGGCGCTGGGCGCGCTCGGGGACTTCCTGGGGGGTGCGCATGGCGCCGCGCGAGTAGTAGCTGCGTGGGTGGTGCAGCAACTGTTCAGGGTGAAAGTAGCAACGCATCAGGCTTCTCCTTGTTCTACACGGCCAGCACGGGCCAGCACGGCGTTAAGCAGCACGTCAGCACCCTGGCGGGCATCCTCGGGCAGCACGTCTTCCGCCTCGTTGTGGCTCAGGCCACCGACACAGGGGATGAAGACCATGGCCGTGGGGCAGTAACGGGCCAACAGAATGGCGTCGTGGCCGGCGCCACTGACGATCGACTGCTGGGTATAGCCCAGGCCATCGACCGCCTGCTGCACGGCAGCCACGCAGTCGGCGTCGAACGGGGTCGCCGGGCTGACCCAATGGCGCACGATGCGTACCTGCAAGCCCCGTTGCGCAGCGATGGCCTGCAGCGTGAGCCCAAGCTCACGTTCCATCGCCTCGATGGCGTCATCACGGTGATGACGCAGGTCGACGGTGAAGCGCAGCACGCCTGGGATGGTGTTGCGCGAGGATTTGGCAATCGACAGTTCACCCACCGTGGTCAGGCCTTCGGGGGCGAAATCGGCAGCCAGTTGCTCCACCGCCTGGATCATCCTTGCGGCGCCATACAGGGCGTCCTTGCGCAGCGGCATCGGCGTGGTGCCGGCGTGGGCGGCCATGCCTTCGACCGTTACGTCGAGCCAGCGTATGGCCTGGCCGCCACTGACCACGCCAATGCATTTGGCGTTGTCTTCAAGGATGGGGCCTTGCTCGATATGCGCCTCGAAGTAGGCATCGACCTTACCGCCCAGTGGGCGTTGCCCTGCGTAACCGGTGCGCTGCAGCTCATCGGCCACGCTGATGCCATCGGCATCGCGGATGGCCAGCGCCTGCTCAAGGGCCAGGGTGCCGGTGAACACCGCCGAGCCGAACATGGCCGGGGTGAAGCGTGCGCCCTCCTCGTTGGTCCACACTGCAATTTCCAGCGGTTTGCGGGTCTGGATGTTCAGGTCATTGAGGCGACGTACCACCTCCAGGCCTGCCAACACGCCGTAGACGCCATCGAAGCGGCCGCCTTCAGGTTGGGTATCGAGGTGGCTGCCCATCATCACCGGGGCGGCATCCGGGTCCGAGCCCAGGCGGCGGGCGAACAGGTTGCCGATGGCATCCACCGTCAGGCTCAGCCCCGCCTCGCGGCACCAGTGGCTGAACAGTTCGCGGCCGGCCTTGTCCTCGTCGCTCAGGGCCAGCCGGCAGCTGCCGCCGCGGGCGGTGGCACCGACCTCAGCCATGGCCATCAGGCTCGCCCACAGGCGTTCGCCATTGCTCTTCAACATGTGCGGGTACTCCAAAAACAAAGCGGTTGAATCAGGCCAGCTCAAGGCGCTGGCTAAGGGCGTACTGGCGCGCCAGGGCAAGCACGCAAACCAGCGAAAGGGTGGCGATCACGGTGTAGAACACCGCCATCGGCCACCACTGACCGGTGAAGGTATGGGCCAGCCATGTCCCGATCAGTGGCGTCAGGCCACCGGCGATGGCGCCGCACACCTGGTAGGCCAGGGAAATGGCGGTGTAGCGCACGCGGGTTTCGAACATCCCGCTGACGTAACCGGCAATCACGGCGTAGAACGACGCCATGCAGGCCGCTGCCAGTGCGATGCCGAGCACGATCAGCGGGCCTTGGCCTGAGCTGACCAGCACGAACATCGGGTAGGGCGAGGCCATGGCCAACACTGCAACCAGGGCCAAGAAACGCGTGGCACCGATCTTTTCCGACAACCACGCAGCCATCGGCTGAACGCAGAACTGGATGATCGCCACGAAGAACAGGCATTCAAGGATCAGCGAACGCTCCAGATGCAGTTGCTGGGTGGTGTAGCTGATCATGAAGGTATTGGTGAAATAGACCCCGGCGATGCCCAAGGTATTGGCACCGATGCACAGCAGCAGCGGGCGCCAGGCGGTACGCAGTACTTCCAGTACCGGGGCCTGCTCCTTGTGCTTGGCCTTCGCGGCCTGCTCACGGCTGGCAATGAATTCAGGCGACTCATTGACCCCCAGGCGGATCGCCAGGCCCACCAGCAGCAACAAGGCGCTGGCCAGGAACGGCACGCGCCAACCCCAGTTCATCAGGTCTTCCTCGGGCAGGCGGGTGACAGCGCCGAACGCCAGCAGCGAAAGGATCAACCCGGCCGGGCTGCCCAGCTGGGCGAACGAGGCGAAGAAATTGCGTCGGCCTTTGGGCGCATGCTCGCCGGCCATCAGCACTGCCCCACCCCATTCGCCCCCCACGGCGATGCCCTGGATCACCCGCAGGATGATCAGCAGCACCGGCGCGGTGGCTCCGATTTGCGCATAGGTCGGCAGCAGGCCGATGCACACGGTGACGATGCCCATCATCAGCAGGGTGATGACCAGCGATTTCTTGCGGCCGATACGGTCACCCACATGGCCGAAGACGATGCCACCCAGCGGCCGGGCGAAGAAGCCCACGGCGAAGGTGCCGAACGCGGCCATGGTGCTGAACAGGCTGTTGTCGGAAGGGAAGAACAACGCACCGAACACCAGCGCGGCGGCGGTGGCGTAGATGTAGAAGTCGTACCACTCGATCATGGTGCCAATGAACGCGGCCGCGGCGGCACGGCGCGGCTGGGGCGAAGCGGTGGGCTTCATGGGGGGCTCCTTTGCTTGTTTTTCTGGCAGGAGTTGATAGGTCACGGTGGCGCTCTGCTGGCGCTTGAGTGCGATTTATCGTCCCAGGGCTATGATTAGTCAATTTTCTATTTATTATTTGCACTATTAGCCATGCTTATCATAGAGCCCTGACATGTCCGACCGCCTGCTCAACGATCGCCTCGACTGGAACCTGCTGCGCACCTTTCGCATCATCGGCCAGGAGCTGTCCATCAGCCGCGCGGCAGCGCGCCTGCACCTGACCCAGCCGGCGGTGAGCCAGGCACTCAAGCGCCTCGAGGAACAGCTTGGCCGCCAGTTGATCGCCCGCCGCGGGCCACGCTTCGTACTCACCGACATGGGCGAGCAACTGTTCCAACTGGCGGGAGAGGTGTACGGGCAGATGTCGCAGATCGGCGGCCTGCTGGAACAGCCCGGGGACGCGTTGGTGGGCAAGGTCCGGCTACTGATGATCAGCCGGATCGTCAGCGAACGTTTCGATGCCTTTCTTGCCGATTTCCACCGCCAGCACCCGCGGGTGGACGTGGAAATCGATGTGATGCGCAGCTCGGATATCGTCGCTGCCTTGCAGGAAAAAACTGCCACCGCAGGGCTGAGCCTCAACCGTCGTGCGCAGCCGCGCCTGGAGCAGCGGTTGTTCCTGCGCCAGCGCTATGCGTTTTTCTGCGGCAAGCACCACGCCCTGTTCGGCCAGGCGGAAGGCGACCTGCAGCGGGAGAATTTCGTCAGTTTTACCAGTGACCAGATTGGCGGCATGCTTTCACCGCTGACCATCTTCCGTGACCAGCAGGGGTTTTCCGGGCGGATCGTGGCGTCTTCGCCAAGCCTTGAAGAGGTGCGCCGCCTGGTGATTGCCGGCTTTGGCATCGGTTGCCTGCCAGAGCACGTGGTGGCGGCCGATGTGGCAGCGGGGCTGCTGTGGAAGCTACCGCCCCAGGAGGGAATCGCCGATGTGGACATCCACCTGCTGTGGAACAGGGAACAGCGCCTGAGCCGGGCGGAAGCGGTGTTCATCGAGGCGCTACAAGCCAGCCTCGACTGAAGGGAGGAGGATGCCCCTCCCCCGTGCGATCAGCCTTCCAGCGCCGAAGAGGTTCAGAGGTCTTTCACCAGACGCAACGCGTCATAAATGGCGGCATGGGTGTTGCGTGAGGCTACCGCGTCGCCAATGCGAAACAACTGGAAGCGCCCCTCGTCGCGGCGCGTGACAGCCTGCGGGCGGCCGGCAATCAGGTCCAGGTACTGCACCGCGCCTTCATTGCTCGACAGCGGGACCAGTTGAAAATACAGCTCGTCCAGTGGCCGGGTGCCGTGGTTGACCACCACCTGATCGAACAGGCGGGTCTGGCGCAGCTCGCTGTAGTCGGTGCCGATGGTCGCCAGCAAACCGCCATCAGTCCGGGCCACGGCCTTCAGCCGCCAGGTCACGGTAAACGTTGTGTCCAGCTGTTGCAGTGCCCGCATGTAAGGCACCAGGTTCATGCCCATGACCTCGGGCGAGAACGCCCGGTCGGGGGTCATGATTTCGGTGCGTGCCCCACTTTGCGCGATGAACTCTGCAGCCTGCAGCGCGGCATGATCACCGGCATCGTCGTACACCAGCACATTGCGCCCAGGCTTGACGTCGCCAGCGATGATGTCCCAGCTCGACACCACCAGCTCGTTGCCTTGCTCCAGCACGTCGATGTGCGGTAGGCCGCCGGTGGCGACAATGACCACATCAGGGGCCTGGTCAAGGATGATCTGGCGGTCGGCCCAGACGTTGTAGTGGAAGGTCACCCCCAGCCGTTCACACTGGGCCAGGCGCCAGTCGACGATGCTGATCATTTCCTTGCGCCGTGGCGATTGCGCGGTCAGGCGGATTTGCCCACCGGCCTTGTCGGCCACCTCGTAGACCACCACTTCATGGCCCCGCTCGCCCGCCACCCGCGCCGCCTCGAGGCCCGCAGGGCCGGCACCGATGATGACCACCTTGCGCCGCTGCGCCGCCTTGGGTATCAGGTGCGGCATGGTCGTTTCACGGCCAGTGGCCGCATTGTGGATGCAGTAGGCAGCACCGCCGTTGTAGATGCGGTCCAGGCAGTAGTTGGCGCCGACGCAAGGGCGGATGTCGTCTTCGCGGCCTTCGATGATCTTGCGCACGATGTGCGGGTCGGTCATGTGCGCGCGGGTCATGCCGACCATGTCCACCAGGCCGGCGGCAATGGCATGGCGAGCAGTGGCGACGTCCGGGATCTTTGCCGCATGGAAGGTCGGGAAGCCCGTCAGCGCACGGATCTCCCCGGCAAAGTCCAGGTGCGGTGCATTGCGCATGCCCTGGACCGGGATGATATCGGTAAGCCCGGCGTCAGTGGCGATGTTGCCGCGGATCACGTTGAGGAAGTCGATCATGCCGCTGTGCTTCAGCCGTTGCGAAATCTGCATCCCCTCCTCCCGGGTCAGGCCGCCGGCCAGCGCTTCGTCGCCGGTGTAGCGGATGCCGACGATGAACCGGTCACCGACCCGCTGGCGGATGGCCGCAAGCACTTCGAAGGTGAAACGCAGACGGTTTTCCAGGGAGCCACCGTAGATGTCCTGCAGTTCGTTGGTCAGTGGCGACCAGAACTGGTCCATCAGGTGCCCGTAAGCCTCCAGCTCGATACCGTCGAGCCCGGCGGCCTGCATGCGCTCGGCGGCATCGGCGTAGTCCTTGATGATGCGTTCGATGTCCCAGATTTCCAGGCGTTTGGGGAAGGCCCGGTGCGCCGGTTCCTGGTTGTGCGACGGCGACACGACGGGCAACCAGTCCCCCTTGTCCCACCGCGTGCGTCGCCCCAGGTGGGTGAGCTGAATCATCACCGCCGCGCCGTGCTCGTGGCATGCGTCGGTCAGGTCCTTCATCCAGCCGACCACTTCGTCCTTGTAGGCCAACACGTTGTTGAACGCCGGTGGGCTGTCACGCGAGATGGCGGCCGACCCTGCCGTCATGGTCAGGGCAACACCTGCCTTGGCCCGTTCCACGTGATAGGCACGGTACAGGTGCTTGGGCATGCCGTCTTCGGCGTAAGCGGGCTCGTGGGAGGTGGTGATGATGCGGTTGCGCAAGGTGAGGTGCTTGAGTGCATACGGCTGAAGCAACGGATCATTGGACATGGTCGTTCTCGCGTTCAGGTCATCAGGCAAAATCGACATTAGCCCCCATGTACACCAGTGTCAATAAAATAGACAGTGGTGTACATGGCGCTTGCCAGCCCCCCGTGGATACGGAACAATGCGGCCATGAACATGACCTCGAACACCCCGGAAAACGCCGCCCGCGGCTCGATCGAGAGCTGGCTCAACGCAGCGTTCGAAACCCTCAAGGAATCGGGGGTGGATGCGGTGCGGGTGATGCCCCTGGCCAAGAAGCTCAACCTCGCCCGCACCAGTTTCTACTGGTATTTCGAAGACCGCGAAGCGTTGCTCTTGGCGTTGATCGAGCAATGGAAGCACAAGAACACGCGTAACCTGGTGAACCAGTCACAGGCGTATGCGGCCACCATTACCGAAGCAATTCTCAATGTGTTCGATTGCTGGCTGAACGATGCATTGTTCGATTCGCAGTGCGAGTTCGCCATGCGCAGCTGGGCGCTGCAGTCGCAGCAGGTGGCCGAGGAAATCAAGCACGCCGACAGCCTGCGCATCGACGCGCTGAAGCAGATGTTCGACCGTTTCGGCTTCAGCGACGACGCCGCAACGACCCGCGCCCGTTCGATCTACCTGACCCAGATTGGCTACATCAGCATGAAAACCGATGAGCCGCTGGCCCAGCGCATGCGCTTCATCCCCGAGTATCTGCGGGTGTTTACCGGCGAAGAACCGACCGCGCAGGAGCTGGAGCGCTTCTACCAGCGCAACGACTTCGGGCCGTCAGCGGACTGACTGACCGCCAGCAGCGGCCCGCAATCACTGCAGCCAAGGGGGTGGAGGCTCTTCGGTCTTGGTTGGCCCATGCTCCGCTTCAGCCCGCGCGGCACGGCGACGGGCATCGTCCAGGCGGGCGGCGTCGATCTCACGCATCACCCCGCCCACGTCCGCGACATGCTCATCATCCTCGAACTCGCCACTCAGTGGGCTGTCCGGCCGCAGCTCCCCGGCTTCGTACAGCGCCCACATTTCCTGGGCGTAGCGGGTGTCTTTCAACTCCGGGGCGAAGCGCCCGAAGTAGTGCGCCATGTTCGCCACATCACGCTGCAGCATGCTGTAGGCATGGTTGTTACCCGCCGCATCCACTGCCTGCGGCAGGTCGATGATGACCGGGCCGTCGGGGCCCAGCAGCACGTTGAACTCGGACAGGTCGCCATGCACCAGCCCGGCACAGAGCATCAGCACAATCTGGCGGATGACGAACGCGTGGTATTCACGTGCCTCTTGCGCCTCCAGGTGCACATCGTTAAGCCGCGGTGCAGCATCACCATCGGCGTCGGTGACCAGTTCCATCAGCAGCACGCCGTCCTGGAAGTCGTACGGCTTGGGCACCCGCACGCCGGCACCGGCCAGGCGGAACAACGCCGCCACTTCGGCGTTCTGCCAGGCATCCTCGGCTTCTTTGCGCCCGTACTTGCTGCCCTTGGCCATGGCCCGGGCCTGACGGCTGTTGCGGACCTTGCGGCCCTCCTGGTACTCGGCGGCCTGGCGGAAACTGCGCTTGTTGGCCTCTTTGTAGACCTTGGCGCAGCGTACCTGGGCGCCGCAACGCACCACGTAGACGGCTGCTTCCTTGCCGCTCATCAAGGGTCGCAGCACTTCGTCGACCAGTCCGTCTTCAATCAGCGGTTCGATTCGTTTTGGCGTCTTCATCAGGCTAGTGTTCGGGGTCCTGTCGGGGCTTATGGCTAAGAAGGCGGACATCCTCTCACAGGCGGGTGCGTCTTGCTTGGTTGTCTGCTCAGGGGGCAACCCGGCGTTGCAACCCCTACCGGACGGTGACAGCCAGTATTGACCTAGCAGTGCAGGTGCGTAGATGACTGAGTTGGCCAAATGCGCACATTACGCCACTGCCTCAACGGTAGGGATAATAAGCAGTTAAACAGCAGGCGGCTTACAGATTAAGTCCAGCATTTCCAGAGCTGAACATTCAACTAAGTCACTGTCGCCTGTGGTGATCAAGTCAAGGTGATATCCCCTGGTGGCCGCCAGCACCAGACGTGCTCTTACAGTTGCGACGCTAGCGGGAAAGCCGACCTTCTCGAAAAGAGCGGCGACAGCTGCTGCCCAGGGCGTGACTACACCCTGCAGAAAATCAGCGCAGTCTTCTTTATGACGCAGGGCATAGCTGTATATCTCGAAATGCAGTTGGTAAAACGGTAAAAATTCGGGTGACGTATACCGTTGCCATATCGATGCGAAAAACCGCCTGAGATCCTCGGGTGTATTGACCTCTGCAGTTTTTTCATCGAAAAAAAGTCTCTCGGACTGCCGCACGTGATTTATAACGGCGGACCAGAGGCCTTCCTGGCTGCCGAAATGATAGATCAGCATGCGATGGCTGACTCCGCTTGTTTCTGCGATGGCGCGCAGTGAACGGAACGCGAAGCCATTTGCCAAGGCATCTTCCATTATCTTCTTTAGCACATCTATGGGTGGGCGTTTAATCATGGCCGTCCCGGACTCCTGCCCTGCGTTATTCAATATGCCCTCGTTCAGCGCCTTAAGCAGGATGCCGAGCGCCAATACGTGGCGCTGAGTATATCAGAACTCTCAACCAGAACACCCGCCTACGCAGCCCGTGCAACCCAATAAAAAACACTTGCAAATCAATAGGATATAAAATATTTGACGAAACAGGGAGGATGTGTATAGCATTGATGTACCGAATGGTACGCACTTCAAGCGTGCAATAACCACTCGATGAGCTAGGCGCTATTCAATCAAAAATAACAATGGTGCTATATGAAAACTCCCTCGGGCATCGAACCTAGACGTGCTTCACATAGAAATGCGCTGGCAATGGCAGTCAACGCTACCGTCCTGCTGGGCGTGCCCTGCTTGGGCTCCACCCCGGTATTCGGCATGGACCTCTCGCCGCCTGATAGTGATTTCACATTTCGCCTCGACACCACTGTTTCATATGGACGCATCTGGCGGGTACAGGGGCAAGCTCATCATAATGATGCCTTCAACCAAAATGATGGGAACAGAAACTTCAATACCGGGCTCGCATCCGAAGTTTATAAACTAACTTCCGATGTGGACCTGAAGTACAAAAACTATGGTGCTTTCGTTCGTGGCACGGCTTTCTATGACACGCAGATCATGGATAAACGCAACGACTATGAGGATAACAATACGCCCGCTCAGCCGAGCCAGAACTACCCCAAGAATTCCAGCTTTACAAAAGCGGCACGGGATAAGGCTGGCAGTGATGCGCAAATCCTGGATGCCTATGTATATGGCAACTGGGACGTGGGGGGGCACGCCGTTTCGTCGCGCCTTGGTCGTCAAGTATTCAACTGGGGCGAAGGGTTGTTCTACAGGGGCGGGATAAACACGACCAACCCTGTTGACGTTGCAAAACTCAGACTGCCAGGCGCCGAAGTCAAGGAGGTTCTGGTGCCGTTGGAGGCGCTATCGTTCACTGTAAATCTGACCGAAAATCTAAGTACGGAAGCCTTTTACCAGTGGAACTGGAAAGAATCGTCTTATGATCCCGCTGGCACACTGTTCTCAGAATCCGACCTGTTTGTACCCGGGAGTCACACCGCATACGCCAATAACGCGAGCCTGGCGAACCCCGCATTTCTCAATACCTACCGACAGCTTTCAGCGTTGGGGGTAGGTGGCCTGCAAGGAACAGAATATCTAGACAGCAACGGAAATTTCAAGGTTGCCTCCGTTGGCCGTGATATCAATGCCAAAGACGATGGACAGTTCGGGGTTTCATTTCGTTATCTTGCAGAAGCCCTCAACGCGACGGAGTTCGGCTTTTACTTTGTGAACTACCACGCCAAAGATCCCACTATCGCCTCCTCTATCAACAGTACCCATCTGAGCCTAGATAGCTTGGCCTCCCTGGCCACCCGTGGCGCTGTTAGTTCCTACCCCTCATTGGTCAGCGCGGCGACCACCTCTCCAGTCGCCGCCCAGGCGTTGGGATTGATCAACGGCGCGTCAGTTGTGGAACTGGGCAACCTGACCACGGCGCGGCGGGAGTTCCCCGAGAACATCCGCATGTTCGGCCTCAGCTTCAACACCTCCGTTGCGGACGCATCGGTTTTTGGTGAGCTTTCCTACAGACCTAACCTTCCTATCGGCAGAGCCGCACTCAACGACACGGTCTTTGACGCCTTCAGTCAAAGCACGCAGATACTCCAAGGGCAAACAGTCAA
>NZ_BCBH01000027.1:0-81801 GCF_001320525.1 Pseudomonas sp. NBRC 111131
GCTGATCATCGCCCAGTTGATCACCAGGGTCGCCACCACCAACGACATCAGCAACTCCAGGGCATTCTGCGGCATGAAGTAGTTGAGCAGCACCGCGAACAGGGTCACGCCGGCCGATACCAGGATCGAACGTACCGGCACACCGCGCTTGTCGACCTTGGCCAGGGCAGCGGGCGCGTCACCTTGCTCGGCCATGCCCAGCAGCATGCGGGCATTGCAGTAGGTGCCGCTGTTGTACACCGACAACGCAGCGGTCAACACCACGAAGTTCAACAGGTGGGCAGCCACATCGCTGCCCAGCAGCGAGAACACCTGCACGAACGGGCTGCTGCCGTAGCTGCCGCCGGACGCGTCGATGCTGGCGACCAGGTTGTCCCAGGGGGTCAGCGACAGGAGGACCACCAGGGCACCGATGTAGAAGATCAGGATGCGGTAGATGACCTGGTTGATCGCCTTCGGGATCACGGTTTTCGGCTTGTCGGCTTCGGCTGCGGTGAAACCGAGCATTTCCAGGCCACCGAAGGAGAACATGATGAAGGCCAATGCCATGACCAGGCCGCTGACGCCGTGCGGGAAGAAGCCGCCATGGGCCCACAGGTTGGTCACCGAGGCTTCAGGGCCACCGCTGCCGCTGGTCAACAGGTAGGCACCCAGGCCGATCATGCCAACGATCGCCGCGACCTTGATGATGGCGAACCAGAACTCGGCCTCGCCAAAGACCTTCACGTTCATCAGGTTGATAACGTTGATCAGCAGGAAGAAGCCAGCAGCCGTGACCCAGGTCGGGATCTCCGGCCACCAGTAGTGGATGTACTTGCCGACCGCAGTGAGCTCCGACATGCCCACCAGGATGTACAGCACCCAGCAGTTCCAGCCCGACATGAAGCCGGCGAAACCGCCCCAATACTTGTGGGCAAAGTGGCTGAACGAACCGGCCACCGGCTCTTCTACGATCATTTCGCCGAGCTGGCGCATGATCATGAAGGCGATGAAGCCGCAGATGGCGTAGCCGAGGATCATCGACGGGCCGGCGGATTTCATCACGCCTGCCGAGCCGAGGAACAGGCCGGTACCAATCGCGCCGCCAAGGGCGATCAACTGGATATGGCGGTTCTTCAGGCCCCGCTTGAGCTCGCCTGAATGCATGTTTTGTCCACTCATGAACGAAGTCACCTGCATTGTTTTTATCTGTGACGGAATCGGACCCACCGCGCTCGTGGCGCAGCGGAATGAGCAAGGTGGTTACCTTGGGTTTCTTGCAAACGGTTGCCGCCAGGGCGGATCAACCTGGTGTGAGCAAGAGTGCGCGGTACGCAAGAGAGTCACAGGTAAAACGCGGCGCACTGTATACCCCTGCAAGCGCGCAGGCGTCAACGCGTTGCGTCATTTCCTCAGAAAAAACGCAGCGGTCCTGTGGTAGGAAGCCTTGAAAGGCGAAGTGATCGGCGTACATGGCGCCTCCATTTGTTGTTCTGTCAGCCCGGCTCTGTGGACGGGCTTCTGCACACGGCAATGGCTGCTATAACAGCCTGGGGCGGGGGTTTGGGCAATAGGGCGAGAGGCTGGTCGGGGACGTTGGCACCCCTGGCGCGGCAAGATTTGTTTACAGAAATTCAGATGGACCCAGAAAATCGGGCAAATTCGTATAATTTTCTTTACAGATCGGTCTGAAACCTTGCCAGACATCGGAAAATTTCTTTTTTGTTCAACACCTTGTGTATTGCAGGTTCGCGCAGGCGAAAAAAAACCAGCCCGAAGGCTGGCCTTTCATGACTGCCAGAGCAGATCAGCCACGTGGCTTGCCGCGACCACGGCCTGCCGGCTTGTCAGCGTCCGGCTTGGCGGTGCGCTTGCGCATCTCGCTTGGGCGCTCGGCAACCGTGCTGCCGCGGTTACCCTTGCGCGGCGCTTCTTCACGCGGCTGGCGCGCAGGGCGCTCGGCCGTGCCGGCTTCATGGGCTGGGCGCAGGTTGCGCACACGCTCGTTACGCCCCATAGGCCGGGTGGACTTGCGCTGCATGCGCTCCATTTTGTCCTTGGCCTTGAGGTTGAGGGTAGGCAGCGCGACCGGTTGCAGGCCCACTTCAGCGGCCAGGATGTCGATCTCACCCTGGGTCATTTCACGCCAGCGGCCCATCGGCAGGTCGGAATTGAGGAACACCGGGCCGAAGCGCACGCGCTTGAGGCGGCTGACCACCATGCCCTGGGACTCCCACAGGCGACGCACCTCACGGTTGCGGCCTTCCATCACCACGCAGTGGTACCAGTGGTTGAAGCCTTCACCACCCGGTGCTTTCTGGATATCGGTGAACTTGGCGGGGCCGTCTTCGAGCATCACGCCCGCCTTAAGGCGTTCGATCATCTCGTCGTCCACTTCACCCCGTACACGTACCGCGTACTCACGGTCCATCTCGTAGGACGGGTGCATCAGGCGATTGGCCAACTCACCGTCGGTGGTGAACAGCAGCAGGCCGGTCGTGTTGATGTCCAGGCGACCAATGTTGATCCAACGGCCTTCCTTCGGGCGCGGCAGACGGTCGAACACGGTTGGGCGGCCTTCCGGGTCGTCGCGGGTGCAGATTTCGCCATCAGGCTTGTTGTACATGATCACCCGACGGGTGGCCTCGGCGGCTTCTTCACGCTTGATCAGCTTGCCGTCAACGGCAATGGCGTCATGCAGGTCGACGCGCTGACCCAGGGTGGCCTCCACACCATTGACCTTGATGCGGCCCTGGCTGATCCAGGCCTCGACATCACGGCGCGAACCAACGCCGATACGTGCCAGCACTTTCTGCAGCTTTTCGCCGGATGGAGGGGTGAATTCGGTGTCTTGCAGGTCTTGCTCACTCATCTGGGCACCTCCCGGTGTAGGAATGAAAACAGGGTTCTGGCGACGAACGCGCCAAAAGGCCGCGCATCATACGCGGTTCGGCGGGGGAACGCACTGCAGCCTAGAGGGTTTTGCAGCAGTGGGGCGGGTTTTCTGCCCGGCGGTGATTGTGCAGTCAGTGCCAGCCGCTTCGCAGGGAACCCCGCTTCCACAAGGACGACGTAGCGTTCAAGGGAGCCAAAGGCTCAGGGCTGCCCTTTGTCTTCTGCCTGAAGCGAGCCATCAGGCTCTGCCGCCTCTGCTTCACGCAGATCGTCAAAGTCGGTCTTCAACCCCTCTTCCATGGCATCGAGCTCAACCAGCAAGCTGCGGAAGCTGGTTTCTTCCTTCGGCTCGGCAACCTCGTCATCCTCACCCAGGCTGGCATCGGCCAACGCCTGCAGATGCGCCGGCACCGGAGCATCATCCGGGTCGAGCACAGGTTCGGGCTCCATTTCACGCAACTCGGCCAATGCTGGCAGCTCGTCCAGGCTCCTGAGGTTGAAGTGATCGAGAAACGCCTTGGTCGTGGCGAACATTGCCGGCCGCCCCGGCACCTCGCGATAGCCGACGATGCGAATCCACTCGCGCTCCATCAACGTCTTGATGATGTTGCTGTTGACCGCCACGCCCCTTACATCTTCGATCTCGCCACGGGTGATCGGCTGGCGGTAGGCGATCAACGCCATGGTTTCGAGCAACGCTCGGGAATAACGCTGCGGGCGCTCCTCCCACAGCCGGCCCACCCAGGGTGCATACGCTTCTCGGATCTGCAGGCGGTAGCCGCTGGCTACCTCCTTGAGCTCGAAGGCACGGCCTGTGCAAGACTTGCCAAGGACCTCGAGGGCTTTCTTGAAAACCTTGGGTTCGGGCCGCTCGGCCTCTTCGAAAAGCTCGTACAAGCGCTCGAGCGATTGCGGCTTGCCGCTAGCAAGCAGAAAGGCCTCGATCAGCGACGCCAGTTCGCGGGGTTCATTCAGGTTCATCAGGTTCTTCGACAGGCTCGGCTCGGACCCGGACATGGATCACGGCGAAAGGCTCATTCTGCACCAGTTCGATCAGCGATTCCTTCACCAGCTCAAGAATCGCCATGAAGGTCACCACCACGCCCAGCTTGCCCTCCTCGGCAGTGAACAGCTCGACGAAGGGCACGAAGCCGCCCCCCTTGAGGCGCTCCAGCACCTCGCTCATGCGCTCGCGGGTCGACAAGGTCTCACGGGTGATCTGGTGGCTTTCGAACAGGTCGTTGCGGCGCATGACCTCTGCCATGGACACCAGCAGCTCCTCCAGGCTGACCTGGGGCAACAGCTTGCGCACCTTGGCCTGCGGCGCTTCAAGGCGCGGCACGACAACCTCGCGGCCAACCCGCGGCAGCGTGTCCAGGCCCTCGGCGGCCGCCTTGAAGCGCTCGTACTCCTGCAGGCGGCGAATCAGTTCAGCACGTGGGTCACCCTCCTCTTCCTCGATCTCGGCCGAGCGTGGCAACAACATCCGCGACTTGATCTCGGCCAGCATGGCGGCCATCACCAGGTACTCGGCGGCGAGTTCCAGGCGCACGCTCTTCATCAGCTCGACATAGCCCATGTACTGGCGCGTGATTTCGGCCACGGGTATGTCGAGGATGTCGATGTTCTGCTTGCGGATCAGGTACAGGAGCAGGTCAAGCGGCCCCTCGAAGGCTTCGAGGATGACTTCCAGCGCATCCGGCGGGATATACAGGTCCACCGGCATTTCCGTCAGGGCTTCGCCGTAGACCAGGGCCAACTGCAACTGCTGGGGCGCGTTGGCCTCTTCAGCCGGCGCCTCGGGCGCCTCCACCTCGCTCACGCGCTGACCAGGAAAGGCTTGGGATCGCCACATCCTTCGCGGATCAGTTCAGGTTCGTCGCCAGACAGGTCAATGATGGTCGAGGCCTTGAGGTCGCCGAAACCGCCATCGATGACCAGATCGACATGGTGCTCCAGGCGCTCGCGGATTTCGTAGGGGTCAGTCATTGGCTCGGTGTCACCGGGCAGGATCAGGCTGACGCTCATCAGCGGTTCGCCAAGCTCGGCCAGTAGCGCCAGGGTAATGGCGTGGTCGGGCACGCGCAGGCCGATGGTGCGGCGCTTTTCATGCAGCAACAAGCGCGGCACCTCGCGGGTGCCGTTGAGAATGAAGGTATACGGCCCGGGCACATGAGCCTTGAGCAGGCGGAAGGTCCCGGTGTCGACTTTGGCGTACAGGCCCAGTTGCGACATGTCGCAACACATCAGTGTGAAATTGTGGGTCTTGTCCAACCCGCGCAGCCGCCGCACCCGCTCTATCGCCGCCTTGTCGCCTATCTGGCAACCCAGGGCGTAGGCCGAGTCGGTCGGGTAGACCACCACGCCGCCCTTGCGGATGATCTCCACGGCCTGGCGGATCAGCCGCGGTTGCGGATTCTCCGGGTGTATCTGGAAAAATTGGCTCACGAAATCGTCCTGTTCATATCGCCATAGGCTGTTCATGGCTGAATCGCCGCCACAGGGGTGGCAGGTCCTCGGGCAATGGCCGGTAGGCACCGATCTCGCCCCAGGTGCCGGGGCCGTGGAAATCGCTGCCAGCGCTTGCCAGCAGACCAAACTCACGGGTGAGGATGGACATCGTACCCACCTGCTCGGCCGGCATCATCCCATTGACCACCTCAAGCGCCTGCCCGCCTGCCTGAATATAGTCGGCAATCAGCCTTCTGCGCTTGCTGCGGGTCAGATCGTAGTGCATGGGGTGCGCCAGGCTCACCCAGGCGTTGGACTGTCGCAAGGTGGCAACGGTTTCCTCGAGCGTGGGCCAGTGCAACTTCACATCGCCCAGCTTGCCCGCGCCCAGCCACTTGCGAAACGCCTCACCACGGTCCTTGACGTGCCCTGCGCGCACCAGGTACTCGGCAAAGTGCGGCCGCGCCGGGGCATTGCCGCTGTCGCCCAGTTCCTGCTGCACGGCACGCGCCCCGTCCAGAGCGCCAGGCATGCCCTTGGCCGCCAGCCGTTTGTCGATTTCCTCGGCACGCAGCCAGCGGCCACGGTGCAGGGACTCGATCGCGTCAAGCAGCGGCGGCGCCTCGAGTGGGAAGTCATAGCCCAGGATATGAATGGTTGCGCCACCCCAGGTGCACGACAGCTCTACCCCGCTGACCCAGCGCATGCCGCGCTCGGCGCAGGCCTGGCGGGCCTCGGGGAGGCCTTCGAGGGTGTCATGGTCGGTCAGTGCCAGCGTCTGCACCCCGTGCTCATGGGCCCGGGCGACCAGGACCGCAGGCGACAGGGCGCCATCGGAGGCCGTGCTGTGACAGTGCAGATCAACATTCATGGAGGAGCGCTACCGCTGGAATCGATGTTTGTTATTATGCCGTCACATCCCGATTCTGGCTGCCATTGTGAAACAATTCATCGATTTCATCCCGCTGCTGCTGTTCTTCATCGTCTACAAGCTTGACCCGCGCCCCCTGGAAGTCGCCGGCCACAGCTTCGAATTCGGCGGCATCTACAGCGCCACGGCGATGCTGATCATCAGCTCGCTGGTGGTGTATGGCGCGCTGTTCCTGCGCCAGCGCAAGCTGGAGAAAGGGCAGTGGCTGACCCTGGTCGCATGCCTGGTATTCGGCGGCCTGACCCTGACCTTCCACAGCGAAACCTTCCTCAAGTGGAAGGCGCCGGTGGTCAACTGGTTGTTCGCCCTGGGCTTTGCCGGCAGCCACTTCATCGGTGACCGGGTACTGATCAAACGCATCATGGGCCACGCCCTGACGCTGCCCGATGCCATCTGGACCCGCCTGAACCTGGCCTGGATCGCGTTTTTCCTGTTCTGTGGCGCGGCCAACCTGTTCGTCGCGTTCACCTTCCAGGCGTTCTGGGTCGACTTCAAGGTATTCGGCAGCCTGGGCATGACCGTGCTCTTCCTGGTGGCGCAGGGTGTATACCTTTCGCGCCACCTGCATGACGACCCCTCCACCTCCAAACCCAAGGATTGACATGCTCTACGCCATCATCGCCAGCGACGTCGCAGATTCCCTGGAAAAACGCCTGGCCGCGCGCCCGGCGCACATCGAACGCCTGCAGCAGCTCAAGGCCGAAGGCCGTGTGGTGCTGGCTGGCCCGCACCCAGCCATCGACAGCAACGACCCAGGTGCAGCCGGTTTCAGTGGCAGCCTGATCGTGGCCGAGTTCGATTCCCTGGCCGCCGCCCAGGCCTGGGCCGATGCCGATCCGTACATTGCCGCGGGCGTGTACGACAACGTCATCGTCAAGCCATTCAAGCAAGTCTTGCCCTGATCGATAAATTGGCGGCGTCTGCGGTATCTTTGCCACTGGCAGGCGCGTCAGACGCCGTCGATTTGAATTGAGTGAGTCATGAGCGAGCTGTTACTGATTGATGATGACCAGGAACTCTGCGAGCTGCTCGGCAGCTGGCTGACCCAGGAAGGTTTTACCGTCCGCGCCTGCCATGATGGCCAGAGCGCGCGCCAGGCGTTGGCCGAACATGCACCCGCAGCCGTGGTGCTCGACGTGATGCTGCCCGATGGCAGCGGCCTGGAACTGCTCAAGCAACTGCGCAGCGAGCATGCCGAGCTGCCGGTGCTGATGCTGTCGGCACGTGGCGAACCCCTGGACCGTATTCTGGGCCTGGAGCTGGGCGCTGACGATTACCTGGCCAAGCCCTGCGACCCGCGTGAACTCACTGCGCGCCTGCGCGCCGTGCTGCGTCGCAGCCATCCCACCGCCGCCACCACTCAGGTCGAGATCGGCGACCTGGCCTTCAGCCCGGTACGTGGTGTGGTGAGCATCGACGGCCGCGAGATGAGCCTTACCCTGTCCGAAAGCCGCATCCTCGAGGCACTGCTGCGCCAGCCAGGCGATCCGCTGGACAAACAGGAACTGGCGCAGATCGGCCTGGGCCGCAAGCTCACCCTTTACGACCGCAGCCTGGACATGCACGTCAGCAACCTGCGCAAGAAGATCGGCCCGCATGCAGACGGGCGCCCGCGTATCGTCGCGCTGCGCAGCCGCGGCTATTACTACAGCCTGTAATCACCGGCCAGCTGCAAGCTTCAAGCGGCAAGAAAAGCCACCGCACGCCCCATTCTTGCCACTTGCCGCTTACACACTGAGGCCGCTTCTTTACCCAGCCTTTACCCTCTCCTGACTGCGCTTGACCTTGATCTCCCTAGACTGAGCTCATCCGGTAACCACCGGCCTTTGAAAGGAGAGACACCATGCGCAAGACCCTTATCGCCCTGATGTTCGCCGCCGCCCTGCCGACCGTGGCCATGGCCATGCCTGAAGGCGGCCCGCGCCACGACGGCCCGCATCATCGCGGTGACGCGCCTTTCGCCCAACTGGACCTGAGCCGCGACCAGCGCCAGCAGATCGGCAAGCTGATGGGCGAGCAGATGAAGAACCGCCGCGACATCACTGAGCGCTACCTGGCCAAGCTGCCAGCCGCCGACCAGAAGGCCATGAAGGACGAACTCAAGGCCAGCCACGAGAAGACCGACAGCCAAGTCCGCGCGCTGCTCAAGCCTGATCAGCAGAAGAAGTTCGACGAGCTGCAGAAGGAACGTGAAGCACGCAAGGCTGAATGGAAGGAATTCCAGGCCTGGAAAGCTGAAAAAGCCGGCAAGGCCCAGTAAGCTGTCCCCCCGATGCCCGGCCCGCCCCCAAGCGGGCCGGGCTTTTCCCGTTTACAGGAGGTGCTCTTGCGTTCTCTGTTCTGGCGCATCCTGGCCAGCTTCTGGCTGGCTATCACCCTGGTCGCTGGCTTATCGATCCTGTTGGGCCACATGCTCAACCAGGACGCCTGGATCCTCAGCCGCCACCCTGGCTTGAATACCCTGGCCAGCCATTGGGCCAAGCACTATGAGCAGGAAGGTCTGGAATCGGCGCAGAACTTTCTCGAGCGACGCAAGCAGCGCTTCAAGATCGACGTACAAGTGCTCGATGACAGTGGTGATGCCGTGGTACCTGGCACCTTCCCACGTCGCGCCGCCGCGTTCGAGGCACGTCAGCACAATGACGAGCGTCGCCTGCCTTGGCGCCGCCTGACCGAGGAATACACCAGCCCAGACACTGGCGAGACCTACCTGCTGATCTACCGCATTCCTCACCCGGAACTGGATGCCTGGCATCGCGAGAGCCTGCTCTGGCCATTGAGCGCCCTGGGTATAGCCTTGGTGGTGTTGACCCTGTTCAGCCTGCTGGTGACACTGTCCATCACCCGCCCCCTCAGCCGCCTGCGCGGTGCGGTGCATGACCTGGGCCAGGCCAGTTACCAGCAGAACAGCCTCGCCCGCCTGGCGGCACGGCGCGACGAGTTTGGTGTACTGGCCAAAGATTTCAACAAGATGGGTGCCCGCCTGCAGAGCTTGATCGGCAGCCAGCGCCAGTTGCTGCGCGACGTTTCCCACGAGCTACGTTCCCCCCTCGCCCGCCTGCGCATTGCCCTGGCCCTGGCCGAACGTGCCGAACCGGCACAGCGCCAGGCCTTGTGGCCACGCCTGACCCGCGAGTGCGACCGCCTGGAAGACTTGATCAGCGAGATTCTCACCTTGGCCCGGGTCGATGCCGAACAAGCCCATGCCGAGCCGGTCGACCTCAACGCCTTGCTCGGCAGCGTGCGTAAAGATGCACTGCTCAGTGCGCCGGAGCAGGAGCTACGGCTTGAAGCGCAACCAGGCTTGACCTTGCAAGGCTGGCCGACCTTGATCGAGCGCGCCGTGGACAACCTGCTGCGCAATGCCCTGCGTTTCAACCCTGTGGGGCAGCCGATCGAGATAAGTGCCGAGCGCGAACAGGCACGCATCGTCGTCAGTGTGCGTGACCATGGGCCGGGGGTATCAGCGGAGCATCTGGCGCAATTGGGGGAGCCGTTCTTCCGCGCGCCGGGTCAGGAGGCGCCGGGGCATGGCCTGGGGCTGGCGATTGCCCGCAAGGCGGCGGAGCGCCATGGCGGAAGTCTGGTGCTGGAGAATCATCCGCAGGGCGGGTTTGTGGCCCGCCTTGAGTTGCCGCTCGCCGTGGAGATTGGCAGTTGAAGTGATGTCGGGCTTTCCGGCCTCTTCGCGGGGCAAGCCCGCTCCCACAGGGTTCCACTGAGCCTGAGGGCCCGCGAAGGGGCCAGCGAGTTACTCGCCCCAGGCGCTGACGAAGTCGGCAGTCTCCAGGATAGGCGCCGAACGCGGCTCGTTCAGCGGCGTACCGACATACAGGTAACCGATCAACTCTTCGTTCTCGCCAAGCCCCAGGCCCTTGTGTACATGTGCATCAAAGGCCATGTCGCCCGTGCGCCACACCGCACCTATCCCCTGGGCATGCGCCGCAAGCAGAATGCCATGCGCCGCGCACCCTGCAGCCAGCCGCTGCTCGGACTTCGGCACCTTGAAGTGGTCCTGCAAGCTGGCGATCACCACGATCAGCAACGGTGCCCGCAGCGGCATGGCGCGGGCTTTGTCCAGTGCGGCCTGGCTGGCATCGCCCTTGTTCTGCACGGCGTGTGCAAACAGCTCACCCAGCTTCTCGCGGCCCTGCCCCTCGATGGTCAGAAAGCGCCACGGGCGCAACTGGCCGTGGTCCGGCGCCCGCAGCGCAGCCTGGAACAGCGCCTCGCGCTGGGCGGCATTGGGCGCCGGGTCGGTCAGGCGTGGCACGGATACACGGTTGAGCAATGCGTCGAGAGCCTCCATCGGCTACCCTCCTGGCAGGTGAATGTGCGGCCATTCTCAAGCTGCACGCCACAAGCTGCAAGCGCCAAGCATGCGCCGATCCATGCATAGCGCTTTTTCTTGCAGCTTGAAGCTCGCGGCTTGCAGCTACCAGACCCATAGGTAGAATGGCGCCCTTCCGTTCAGAGTCAGAGCAGATCACATGGCGTTGCCGACCTTAAGGATCATTGGTTTCATCATCGGCATCTTCCTGATCACCCTGGCGGTCAGCATGGTGGTGCCCATGGCGACCCTGGTGATCTTCGAACGTACCGGTGACCTGCCATCGTTCCTCTGGGCAAGCCTGATCACCTTCATTGCCGGCCTGGCCCTGGTCATCCAGGGCCGCCCCGAGCATGTCCACCTGCGCCCGCGGGACATGTACCTGCTGACCGTCAGCAGTTGGCTGGTGGTGTGCGTCTTCGCCGCGCTGCCCTTCCTGCTGACCCAGCACATCAGTTACACCGATGCGTTCTTCGAGAGTATGTCCGGCATCACCGCCACCGGCGCCACGGTGCTCAGCGGGCTGGATACCATGTCGCCGGGGATCTTGATGTGGCGCTCGATGCTGCACTGGCTCGGCGGTATTGGCTTCATCGCCATGGCGGTGGCGATCCTGCCGCTGCTGCGTATCGGCGGTATGCGTCTGTTCCAGACCGAGTCGTCGGACCGATCGGAAAAGGTCATGCCACGCTCGCACATGGTCGCCAAGTCTATCGTGGCGGTGTACGTCGGCTTTTCGGTGATTGGCGCCCTGGCCTTCTGGTGGGCCGGCATGAGCCCGTTCGACGCAATCAACCACGCCATGTCGGCAATTTCGACGGGCGGGTTCTCCACCTCTGACCAGTCGCTGGCCAAATGGGACATCCCGGCCGTGCACTGGGTCGCGGTGGTAGTGATGATCCTGGGTAGCCTGCCCTTCACCCTTTACGTTGCCACCCTGCGCGGCAACCGCAATGCACTGATCCGTGACCAGCAAGTACAAGGGCTGCTCGGCATGCTGGTGGTGACTTGGCTGGTACTGGGCACCTGGTACTGGGCCACCACCAACCTGCACTGGCTCGATGCCTTGCGCCACGTTGCACTGAACGTCACGTCTGTGGTCACCACCACCGGTTTCGCATTGGGCGACTACAGCTTGTGGGGCAATTTCTCGCTGATGCTGTTCTTCTACCTGGGCTTCGTCGGCGGCTGCTCCGGCTCGACCGCCGGGGGTATCAAGATTTTCCGCTTCCAGGTGGCCTACATCCTGCTCAAGGCCAGCCTTAATCAGTTGATTCACCCGCGTGCGGTGATCAAGCAGAAATACAACGGCCACCGCCTGGACGAAGAGATCGTGCGCTCGATCCTCACCTTCTCGTTCTTCTTCGCGATCACCATCTGCGTAATGGCCTTGCTGTTGTCGCTGCTGGGCGTGGACTGGATGACCGCGTTGACCGGCGCCGCCGGGACCGTTTCGGGCGTTGGCCCAGGCCTGGGCGAAGTGATCGGCCCTTCGGGCAACTACGCCACGCTGCCGGACGCCGCCAAATGGATCCTCGCCGCCGGCATGCTGCTCGGCCGGCTGGAGATCATCACGGTGCTGGTGTTGTGCATGCCGGCGTTCTGGCGTCACTGACCACCACGGCTTGCCCGCCCAGGCGTGCGCGGTATTCGCTCGGGGTGACATCGAACCAGCGGCGGAAGGCCCGGTAGAAATTGCTCGGGTCGGCGAAGCCCAGCAGGTAAGCGGTTTCCAGCAGTGTCATGCCCGGTTGGGCAAGGTATTGCTCGGCCAGCTCACGGCGGGTGTCGTCGAGCAATGCCTGAAAACTGGTGCCCTCTTCCTGCAAGCGCCGTTGGAGCGTGCGCTGGGACAGGTGCAGCGCCTGGGCCAGAGTTTCGCGCTTGGGCTCACCCTGGGGCAGGATGCGGCACAGCACCTGCCGCACCCGGTGCGTCACCCGGCTTTCCGAAAAACGCGCCAGGTATTCGCCGGCAAATCGGTCATGCAGGATCGCCATGGCCTCGTTGGCTGTCGGCAGCGCTGCCTCCATGTCGGCGCGCTCGAACACCAGCGCATCGTGGGGCGCACCGAACACCAGCGGCGAATGAAATGCCACCTTGTACGGCTCGATATTTTTCGGTTGCGGCCCCTGGATCATGACCCGCCGAGGCTGGATCGGCCGCCCACTGAGCCACTTGCTCAGCGCCAGCGCGCACGCCAGCGAGGCCTCGGCGCTGTGCCGGGTAGGCGGCAGGTGATCGCCGTGTACCGTGAGGATCAACGCATAACCCTCCGGCCCAAGGCGGAAACTTAGGTCGGAGCTCTCGGCGATGATGCGCTGGTAACGCACCAGGCGCTCGAAGCCCTCGGCCAGCGTGCGGCTGGACATCAATGCATAGCCCACCACATGGAACGAAGCCGGCCGCACCACCCGCGCCATGTTCAAGCCGATGGCTTCGTTGCCCGAGAGTTCGACCGCCAGTTGCCACAGGCGGGTCATGGAATCCTGAGGGAAGCGCGCATCGGGGTCGTCCAATGCCGCGAAATCCAAGCCAAGCTGCCTGAACATGGCCGGGCAATCCAGCCCCTCCAGCTCAAGTGCCTTGACAATCCCTGATGCCCAGCTGGCTGACGTGGTTCTTTCACTCATGGCAGGCTTCTTATGCTGACCGCTCCGTGCGGTTAACCCCAAGGATACTTAATTGGCGCCTATTGTCACTGGCCGGCCCCGCCAATGACTCTAGACTCGATTCAGGCTCCACGCCGTGTATCCTGTCAAAAAGTGATAATTCCGGAGCACTGCCATGAACAGCACCGCGCAGTATCGCAGCTTTGCCGAGTTCTACCCCTACTACCTGGGGGAGCACAGCAACCCTACCTGCCGGCGCCTGCACTTTGTCGGCACCAGCCTGGTCATTGCCCTGCTGGCCTACACCATTGGCAGTGGCAAGTGGCTGCTGTTGCTGGCGGTGCCGGTATTCGGTTATGGGTTCGCCTGGGTCGGGCACTTCTTTTTCGAGAAGAACCGACCGGCGACGTTCAAGCATCCGCTGTATAGCTTGATTGGCGATTTCGCCATGTTTCGCGACATTCTGCTGGGGAGGGTCAGCTTGTAGGGCCTGCAGGCACCTGCTTCAGGCAGGTTCGCGCAGCGCGGCAGCCTGTTCAGCCTGCCGCGCCTGTACCTCGGCCAACCGGTACAGCTCGATGCTACCGTCCCAATGCTCGATCAATGCCGTGCAAGACTCTACCCAATCACCACAGTTGAGGTAATCCACCTCGCCCACCTTACGGATCTCGGCATGGTGGATATGCCCGCACACCACCCCATGGAAGCCGCGCCGGGTGCACTCGTGGGCAATGGCATCCTCGAAATCGCTGATGAAATTCACCGCGCCCTTGACCTTGTGCTTGAGGTACGCCGACAGCGACCAGTAACCATAGCCGTAGCGAGCGCGCCAATGGTTGAGCCAGCGGTTGAGCACCAGGGTCACTTCGTAGGCGCGGTCGCCAAGAAAGGCCAGCCAGCGGTGGTAGCGGGTGATCACATCGAACTGGTCACCATGGATGACCAACAGCCGCCGGCCATCCGCGGTCAGATGCTCAGCCTCGTCGACCAATTGGATATTGCCCAGGACCAACTTGGAGTAACGCCGCAGGAACTCATCATGGTTGCCGGTGACGTAGATCACCTCGGTGCCGCGCTTGCTCAGGGTGAGCAAGCGGCGAATGACATTGGTGTGGGCTTGTGGCCAGTAGATGCCACTGCGCAGCTTCCAGCCGTCGATGATGTCGCCGACCAGGTAGATGCGGTCGGCCTGGTACCCCTTGAGGAACTGCGACAGGTGTTCGGCCTGACAGTCCCGCGTCCCCAGGTGCACGTCGGATATCCATAAGGTGCGCACACGCTGCTTGCGCGATGGGCGAAAACGTTCGGCATGGGTCATGGGCAGGCTCCAGCGCTGTTTGCTGGAGACTGGCAGGCAGACATGACAGATGGGTGGCAACCATGTGACGAGTGATAGGCCGCCAAGATTGGGGCACAATGGTTACCTGCCCTGCGAGGACACCCCCATGACCGCCGGCCCGATACTTTCGCTGCGCCACTATCGCGACGACCTGATCGCCCACAGCCACGAGCACCCACAATTGGTGTTCGGCCTGCGTGGCCGCCTGGATTTCGAAGTGCAGGGCCACGGCGCACGGGTCGACCGCCAGGGTCTGGTGGTGGTGCCGGCCGGCACCCATCATACCTGCGGCAGCGACACCGGCAGCCACTGCCTGGTGCTCGATGTGCCGAGCGAGCGTTGGTTACGTGAGCAACTCGGCGAGCATGCCGACGCCAGCCGCCGCCTGCTGGCGCGCCCGGGCGCACTGGAGCTGGACAGCCGCCAGCAGCAACTGGTGGATTGGCTGGCAGCCAGCCCGGTGGACGACCCGTTGATCGCCCGTCAGGGTGCGGTGTTGTTGCTGGCC
The DNA here is from genome assembly GCF_001320525.1 of Pseudomonas sp. NBRC 111131. Classification (NCBI taxonomy): domain Bacteria; kingdom Pseudomonadati; phylum Pseudomonadota; class Gammaproteobacteria; order Pseudomonadales; family Pseudomonadaceae; genus Pseudomonas; species Pseudomonas sp. NBRC 111131. Next base: position 15,046 of record NZ_BCBH01000027.1, read on the forward strand.
AGCCTCAACCCGGCAGCTTCGGCCAGCGTAACGCCCAGCCATCGCCTGCCCTATGCCGCCTTCGACCGGCATATCGAACAGCACGCCGCCCACCCCTTGCAGGTTGCCGACCTGGCGCGCATCGCCGGGCTGTCGAGTGCCCGGCTGCATGCGCGGTTTTCCGCTGAAACTGGCATGACGCCGATGGATTACATCCGCCAGCGGCGCCTGCTCAAGGCGCGGCAGCTGGTCACGCAGACGTTGCTGCCGATGGGCGAAATTGCTGCGCAGGTGGGGTATGAATCGCAGAGTGCATTTTCGGCGGCGATGCTGCGGGCGTTTGGCTGTACGCCGATGGCGTTGCGGCGAGAGCCTGGCGACAAAGAACGCTAGGTGGGCGACAGATTGTGTCTGTCTGAGTCCTTACGCTATGGCGTGACTGGCCTATTCGCGCAGCAAGCCCGCGAAGAGGACTGACAACCCCTCTGCTCAAGGACCACCATGAACCACCGCACAGCCCTAGGCGCCCTGCACATCGGCGCGCTGCTCTTCGGCCTGACCGGCATTTTCGGCAAGCTGGCCGCCAGTGCCAGCCCAGCCATCATTGTCTTTGGTCGCGCCGCCTTCGCCGTACTCGCCCTGGCCCTGTTCGCCAGCACCGTAGGTCCAGGCTGGCAGCGCCTGAGCGGCCGCGACATACGGCGCCTGCTACTCGGCGGCGTACTGCTGGCCGGCCACTGGGGCAGTTTTTTCATCGCCGTCAAGGTGGGCGGGGTGGCCATCGCCACCCTGGGTTTCGCCAGCTTTCCGGCCTTTACCGTGATCCTCGAAGGGGTACTACTGCGCGAACGCATCCGCCGCAACGAAGGGGTACTGGTGCTGTTGGTGAGCATCGGCCTGGTACTGGTGACACCGTCATTCGACCTTGCCAGCGAAGCTACCGGCGGCCTGCTCTGGTCACTGCTTTCCGGCTTGCTGTTCTCGCTGCTGTCGCTGACCAACCGCGCAGGCTCCGGCCGCTTGCCCGCCGTACAGGCAGCGCTGTGGCAGAACCTGGTGGTGGTTCTGTGCGCACTGCCGATCGCCGCGTCCGGCCTGGGCACCGTTGCGCCCCTGGACTGGCTGTGGATCGCCCTGCTTGGCGTTTTCTGCACCGGGGTCGCTCACAGCCTGTTCGTCGCCAGCCTGGCGGTGATCAAGGCACGCACCGCCGCCGTGGTGTTCGCCATGGAGCCGATCTACGGCATCGCCATGGCCTGGGTGGTGTTTGCAGAAACCCCCACCCCGCGCATGCTGCTGGGCGGCGTGCTGATCATCTTTGCCATCGTGCTGTCCAGCCGCCTCGAGGCTGCGCAAGCACCCAAACAACGCGCCCTGGCTGACAGTGCCTGATCAACGATCGTTGTGACCCAGGTCGCGCTGGGGGTCGATCTGGTCACGCACCCGCTGCTTGAGCACCTTGGCTTCAGGGAAGCCACCGTCAGCCTTACGCTCCCAGATCTGCACACCATTGCAGGTAATGCGGAACACCCCGCCGGTACCGGGCTCCAGCGCGACGCGGCCAAGGTCGTCGGAGAACGTGCTAAGCAGCTCCTGCGCCAGCCAGGCGGCACGCAGCAGCCACTGGCACTGCGTGCAATATGTGATGACGATTTCCGGCTTGCTGTTGGCCATGGTGGCGCATCTCCAGTTGAGGGGATGCTTATACTAGCGGTCTTTAGCCCTTGGTTTGAGACTCACGATGCGCCGCCTGCTGTTCTGCCTTTTGCTGACGCTCACCTCTTTCACCTTGCTCGCCGCCGAACCGGCCCACCCCAAGGTCGGCCTGGTGCTCTCCGGCGGGGCCGCCCGTGGCCTGGCCCACATCGGCGTGCTCAAGGCCCTTGAGGAACAGGGTGTGCGTATCGACGCCATTGCCGGCACCAGCATGGGCGCCGTGGTGGGCGGGCTGTATGCGTCCGGCTACAGCGTCGAGGAACTGGAGAAACTCGCCACCACCCTGGATTGGCAGCAGGCGCTGTCCGATGCCCCGCCGCGCAAGGATGTGCCCTTCAGGCGCAAGCAGGATGACCGCGACTTTCTGGTCAAGCAGAAACTGAGCTTTCGCGACGATGGCAGCCTTGGCCTGCCACTGGGGGTGATCCAGGGGCAAAACCTGGCATTGTTGCTGGAAAGCAAACTGGCGCACACCGCCGACACCCGCGACTTCGACAAGTTGCCGATCCCCTTTCGCGCCGTGGCCACCGACATTGCCAGTGGTGAAAAGGTGGTATTCCGCCGCGGCCACCTGCCTCAGGTGATCCGTGCCAGTATGTCGATCCCAGCTGTGTTTGCGCCGGTCGAGCTGGATGGCCGCCTGTTGGTGGACGGCGGTATGGTCGACAACATTCCGTTGGACGTGGCCCGGGAGATGGGCGTTGACCTGGCCATCGTCGTCGATATCGGTACCCCGCTACGCGATCGCAAGCAACTGGTTACCGTGGTGGACGTGCTCAACCAGTCGATCACCCTGATGACCCGGCGCAACTCCGAAGAACAACTGGCTAGCCTGCGCCACGACGACATCCTCATCCAGCCACAGCTGGCCGCTTTCGGCGTGACCGACTTTGGCCGCGCCCATGACATGATCGAAGCGGGCTACCGTGCCACCGGCCTGCTCGCCCCGCGCCTGGCGGCATTGCGCCGGCCCGAGGGTGACGTGAGCCTGGCCGTGGCCCGCTCACCCCGCCAGCGCACGCCTGTGATCACCGCGATCAAGGTGGAGAACCAGTCCAAGGTCAGCGACGATGTGATCCGCTACTACATCCGCCAGCCCATTGGCGAGCCACTGGAACTGGACCGCCTGCAGACCGACATGGGTACTCTGTATGGCCTGGACTACTTCGACGGCGTGCAGTACCGCGTGGTGCACAAGGGCGAGGATAATACGCTGGTGATCAACGCCCGCGGCAAAAGCGGTGGTACCGACTACCTGCGCCTGGGGCTGAACCTGTCGGACGACCTGCGGGGCGACAGCGCCTTCAACCTGGGCGCCAGCTACCGAGTCAACGGTATCAACCGCCTGGGGGCAGAATGGCTGACACGGGCCCAGATCGGCGACCAGCAGGAGCTCTACAGCGAATTCTATCAACCGCTCGACGTCGGCTCACGCTACTTCATCGCGCCCTACCTTGACCTGGGCTCGCAGAATATCGAGGCAACCCTGGATAACGATCCGATTGCCGAATACCGCTTGGAACGTTACGGCTTCGGCCTCAACATCGGCCGCCAGATCGGCACCTATGGCGAGGTGCGCCTGGGCGCGGGCAAAGCATGGGGCGAGGCGCAGGTACGCATCGGCGATCAGGACCTGCCCAAAGTCAGCTTCAACGAAGGCTTCTATGAGCTGAAATACTCGTTCGACACCCTCGACAACGTGTACTTCCCGCACAGTGGTGAGGACATCGGCCTGACCCTGCGCAAGTACGACAAGTCGCTGGACTCAGATACCGATTATCGACAATGGTTATTGAATGTGGACAAGGCATTGAGCAGCGGCCCCAACACCCTGGTGCTGGGCGGGCGTTATGGGCGCACCCTGGACAAGACCGAGGTGGTGACGTCGAGCTTTGTCATGGGTGGGGCGCGGGAGCTGTCGGGCTTCCGCCAGGACTCGCTGTCGGGGCAGAACGTGAGCCTGTTGCGCATGGTTTACTACCGCCGCCTGACACCACGCTCCTACCTGCCGCTGGATTTCCCGCTGTACATCGGCGGCTCGCTGGAACGTGGCAGGGCCTGGAACAACGACAATGAGTTCGACAGTGGCTACATCAATGCGGCAAGCATCTTCCTGGGGTTGGACACGCCATTGGGGCCGCTGAACCTGAGCTACGGGGCCAACAGCGCGCATGAGCAGGCGGTGTACCTGAACCTTGGAAATACCTTCTGAATGAAAGGGGCTGGGTTGCAGCCCCTATTTTCAGGATTTTTCGAGGTTGGCGAGAATCTTCTCATGCACTCGCATGCACACTTCCAGGTCCGCCTCATCCACCCCGGTAAACAGCTCCAGCCGCAGGGCATTGGCGATGGTCTCGATCTGGTCGATCAGGGGTTTGGCTGGCGGGCACAGCACAATCTTCTTCGCCCGCCGGTCCTCCATCACCGCCTGGCGACGTACCAGGCCCTGGCTTTCCAGGCTGTCCAGCAACCGCGCCAGGGTCGGCCCCTCAACCCCGACGCTCTGTGCCAGCTCGCGCTGGGTCGGCGCTTCGTCGAAACGTGCCAGGTGCAACAACACCAGCCAGCGCGCCTGGGACAAGTTGAGCCCGGCCAGGCGTCGGTCCAGCTCGGCACGCCAGCCACGGGACATCTGTGCCAGCTGCATACCGAAGCGGTGTTGGTTGTCGGTCAGGGGCATAAGCAACTCATTAACTAGAACTAATTATTAGCCAGCTAACCATGACCCGGGCCATCAGGCAAGGCTGCGCGCTGTGGAACAGCTGAAAATCGTCAAAAGGGATGACAACGATCAGCGGATGCCGGAAATATCCCCGATCAGAGTTCGAACTCCGCCGCCAGTGCTGCCCGCATACAATACAGCACACCCTCCGGCACCCGGCCCGCGAACAAGGGCGCAATCGCCGAGACGGGCGGCAACTCCCCTTCGCCATCGAGGAAGGCGTCCTGTACTTCCATCATCAGGTCTTCAGGCAGGTCCAGCGCCTGCTCCAGGCTCAGTTCCTGGCGGCCAATAGCCTCGGCGAGCAGGCTGTAGACGTTCTTTTCGCTGCAGTTGAGCTGGCCGGCAATCTGTGCCGGGGTCATACCGGCGCGGGCCAGGCTGACCAGCTCATGACGCAGGTCGAGTACCACCTTGGGCGCTTCTTCCGTGCCACCAGCGCCATTGAGCACTTCGAGGAAAGCCTGGCCGTAGCGCTCCAGTTTGCGTGCGCCCACGCCGCTGACCTGGCCCATGTCGCTGAGGCTGGTCGGCTGACTGCGCAGCATCTCCAGCAGGGTGGAGTCAGGGAAAATGACATAAGGCGGCACGCTGTGCTCCTCGGCCAGCTTGCGCCGCAGGGTGCGCAGCGCTTCCCACAGCTCGCGTTCCTCGGCGCGCACCAGCTGGCTGGCCGGGCTGCCGCCGCTGGAGGACGTCTTGGCCACAGTCTGGGGCTTGAGGTCACGGCGCAATTGCAAGGGCACCTCGCCCCGCAACAGAGGGCGGCAACTGTCGGACAGACGCAGGCCACCGTAGCCTTCAAGGTCGATGTCCACCAGGCCGCGGGCCACCAACTGGCGGAACAATGAACGCCACTCGGCCTCGGCCAACCCCTTGCCTACACCGAACACCGAAAGCTTTTCGTGGCCGAAATTACGCACCTTCTCCGTGTCCTTGCCCAGCAACACGTCGATCAGGTGGCCTACGCCATAGCGCTGGCCAGTACGGAACACCGCCGACAGTGCCTGGCGCGCAGGCTCGGTGGCGTCCCAGGTCTGAATCTGGTCTACACAATTGTCACAATGCCCACAGGGTTGCTCGAGCACTTCATCGAAGTAGGCCAGCAGCGATTGGCGGCGGCAACGGGTCTCTTCGCACAGCGCCAGCATGGCGTCGAGCTTGTGCTGCTCGACGCGCTTGTGGCGCTCGTCGCCCTCGGAGTTCTGCAGCATCTGCTTGAGCATCACCATGTCCTGCAGACCATAGGCCATCCAGGCGTCAGATGGCAGGCCATCCCGGCCGGCACGGCCAGTCTCCTGGTAATAGGCCTCAAGCGACTTAGGCAGGTCGAGGTGGGCGACGAAGCGCACGTTGGGCTTGTCGATGCCCATGCCGAACGCGATGGTGGCGACCATGATCAGCCCTTCCTCATTGAGGAAACGGTGCTGGTTGGCGGCACGCGTCTCGGCAGCCAGGCCTGCATGGTACGGCAATGCCGGAAAGCCTTGTTCGCAAAGGAACGCAGCCGTTTCGTCAACCTTCTTGCGCGACAGGCAGTAGACAATACCGGCATTGCCCCGGCGCTCGCCGAGGAAGGCCATCAACTGCTTGCGCGGCGACTCCTTGGGCACGATGCGGTAGAAGATGTTCGGCCGGTCGAAGCTCGACAGGAAACGCTCGGCCCCCTGCAGGTGCAAACGCTGGACGATCTCCTCGCGGGTACGCATGTCGGCGGTGGCGGTCAGGGCGATGCGCGGCACATGGGGGAACAGTTCGGCCAACTGGCCCAACTGCAGGTATTCCGGGCGGAAATCGTGCCCCCATTGCGACACGCAGTGGGCCTCATCGATGGCGAACAGGGCGATGTCCAGCCCACGCAGAAAATCCAGCATGCGCGGCTGCACCAGGCGCTCTGGCGCCAGGTAAAGCATCTTCACCTCGCCACGGCGCAGGCGCCCGGCCAGGTCACGCTGCTGCTCGGCACTGAGCGTGGAGTTCAACGCTGCGGCAGCCACCCCGAGTTCATCGAGCGTGGCGACCTGGTCGTCCATCAGCGCGATCAGCGGTGACACGACCACTGTCAGGCCCGGGCGCAGCAGCCCCGGCACCTGAAAGCACAGCGACTTGCCGCCACCGGTAGGCATCAGCACCAGGGCATCGCCACCACTGGCCACGCATTCGATGATCGCTGCCTGGCGCCCTCGGAAACTGTCGTAGCCGAAGATATCCTTGAGAACGCGCTGAGCCTGTTCGAGCATGTGCAACTCCACAAATCGCCGTACCATCCTGGACACAGGCTGGACGAAAAACCCGCTCCGCACACGCCAAATGCGTAAGCGGCTTTTGCCAGATGGCAGGGGGAATCCTGCCCTGGGTGAAAATCGCGGAGTATACCCCAGCACCGCCCTGCGCAGGATGCCCCGGTGACAGACGTTCCCTTTGCCCCGCCGTCGCCGCAAGGTGCTAGAATTCATTATCGTTTATTCCCCAAGGTAGCCCTGTAATGTCCTTCGCCGAGCAACTGACCCGCCTGCAAGCCTTCCTCGACGCCGACGAGCTGCACGAAGAAGCGCTGGACTACGTCGCCGCCCACGGCTACCTGACCGCGCTGTCGATCTGCTCGGAAGACGTTCCCGAGCGCGAATGGATCGACGCGTTGTTCGCCGAAGAGCCCCATTACGCCAGCGATGCCCAGCGCACCGAAATCGAGGCCACCTTGGTGGCGCTCAAGGGGCACATCGCCCGTCAACTGGCCAGCGACGAAGAATTCGACCTGCCTTGCGAGCTGGACCTGACCGACGAGCCGGACGATTCCGACCTGCGCGGCTGGTGCATCGGCTTCATGGAAGGCGTGTTCCTGCGCGAGGAAGCCTGGTTCGAAAACGCCGAAGAAGAAGTCAGCGAGATGTTGCTGCCCATCATGGTCGGCTCCGGCCTGTTCGACGAACAACCTGAGTTCGCCGACATCGCCAGCAACGCCAACCTGCAGGACGACATGATCGTGCAGATCCCTGAGGCGCTGAGCGCTTTGTTCCTGCTGCTGCACGCACCCGACGAGAAGCCGGCGCTGCTCAAGCCACGCCACCACTGAGTCGGCTGTGCGCTACCTGCTGCTGGCCATCGGCTGGCTCAGCGTTGCGCTGGGGGTGCTGGGGATCTTCCTGCCGGTATTGCCCACCACCCCGTTCCTGCTGCTGGCGGCTGCCTGTTTCGCCCGCAGCTCGCCACGCTTTTACCACTGGCTGGTCACCCACCCCAAGCTAGGGCCGTGGATCCGCGACTACCTGAACGGCGAAGGCATCCCGCTGAAGGGCAAGGTCTACGCCATCGGGCTGATGTGGGCGAGCATTGGCCTATCCTGTTACCTGGTGCCTCTGTTCTGGGCACGGGTCTTCATGCTGACCAGTGCGGTGTTGGTGAGCCTGTATATTCTCAAGCAGAAAACCTTGCGCAAACCCGGTTGAGCGCGCGGCCAACAACTGATTTGGCAGGGACCGGCAAGGCCGGTGCGGTATGCCGCAGGTCAGCTGCGCAGCCAGCCCCACTTGTAGCCGAACGTCTTACACCGTATCCACCTTCAGCGAATGATCATCGAGCATCCCGTTGATGATGGTGGCTGTGTCATGCCCTGCCGATACCACACCACCCGCCCCGGCGGTTACCCCGTAATGCTGGGCCAGGTCGACGCCGGCCAGGTCGATTGTCTGGGTCGGCGCCGCTCCCGCCACACTGCTGACCTCGATGGTCGAAACCACATTGGCGCCAGTGCCGTTGACCTTGAAATGCAGGTAGTCATCCAGTGAGGAGGCGGTGGCATGCTCGCCCTGCAGCAGTTGCGACAAATCGAGCTTGTCACTGCCAGGGGTGAAGTCGGTGACCGTGTCATGGCCACTGTCACCTTTCTGCCAGATGAAAATGTCGTTGCCATTGCCCCCGGTCAAGCTGTCGTCGCCGACCCCTCCGATAAGGGTGTCATTGCCATCCCCCCCCTTGAGCACGTCGTTACCACCCCCGCCAATGAGGACATTGTCGCCATTGTTGCCGATCAAAATATCGCCATAGTCGGAGCCAACCAGGTTATGAATGCCATTGAAGCTTTCCAGGCCCGCACTTCCAGTGTCTTGTGCCCCGTCATGGCTCAGGTCAATCGTGACTCCCTCCTTGGCCAAGGCATAGTTGGCGGTAGCACTCGCCTCGACACCAGCGGGCGCATGGCCTACCAGCGAGGTGACGCCCATTGCGCCGACGGGGCTGATCGCGGCAGGGTCAACGCCTGCGCCAGCATGCACGCCGGCGTCCGGCGCCCTGGCGTAGTCAAGGACCATGCTCAGTTGGTAGCTCTCGCCGCCTTTGCTCGCAGCGACCGGGTCACTCACCTGAATGCTGTACACCCCATCATGGCTGGCAGTAAAACTGTCGCCTGCGGCAATGGCCTGATAGGTGCCACCCGCCTCTTTCCACGCCAGCGCCAGGCTGGCATCGTGATGGGCCTGGTTCAGTTGCAAGGTTTCGCCTGTGCGCAAACTGATGTTGATCACCTCGTCGGCGTTGCCTTGGGCATTGGCCGCACCGCTCGCCCCCAGATACCCGAGCACTACCAGCGCAGCGGTCATGCTGCTGGCATCCAAGGTGAATGCACCGCGATCGACAAACCGTTGCTCAAGGCCCCGGCCATATCCATCACCACATTCGGATATCGAATTGTCATGCACATTGACGGTAATGGTTGTGGTGCTTTCGTCACCGTCGCCATCGCGAATGGTATAGACGAACCTATCGACCGCATCCCTCGGCGCAACTACGTCGGGGTCGGAGTGGTAAACCGCATTACCCTGGACATCCAGGGTCAGGTAGCCATACTGACCGAACACTTTGCTGCCCAGTTGGCCAATGGCTGAGGTAGACGTGTCATGGCCGGCGCGCACACCCACCACATAGCCACAATCGCTCGGCACATCGGCACCGATCACATCATTGAGCAGTACATTGCCCCGTACCACATCACCCTTGCCAACACTCACATAGTCACAGTGTGCCTGCGGGACATCGTCGACGATGGTGATGGTTACGGTGCTGGTGGTCCAGTTACCCACCGTATCCTCGACCCGATAGGTGAACGATTCAGTGACGGTGTTGGCACCATCATTGGCATGGGTCGGCGAATTCGCGGGGGAAGTCAGGGTATACGTGTAGGAGCCATCCGCGTTCAGATGAATCTGGCCATACTGGCCTACCGCATTGCCCACCAAGGTATAGGTCAGTGCTCCCACGCCACCTGCGACCTGGCCAACCAGGCTGCCGATCGCGGTTTCTCGGGGCGAGGTAGGATCGCTGCCGGTGACGGTGCCTGCCGCCAGGTCGTTGCCATCCTTGATCAGGTCCAGGGCGCTCTCGTAGACCTTGACCCCTCCGTCTCCACAGGGCTCCAACGAGTGGGTGTGCACGTTGATGGTAAGGGTGGTAGTGCTCTCGTCGCCATCGGCATCACGGATGGTGTAGACGAATGTCTCGAGCGCATCACGAGGGGCCACGGCATCGGGGTTTGAGTGGTACTCGGCGTTGCCATAGGCATCGATGGTCAGGTAGCCGTACTGCCCATGCACCTGCGTGTTCAGTTGGCCAATGGCCGAGGTTGAAGTATCGCTGCCGGCGCGAACGCCGACCACGTATTGGCCATCGCCCCGAGTATCAGCACCGACCACGTCATTGAGCATCACGTTGCCGCGTACCACGTCGCCCTTGCCGACACTGACGTAATCACTGTTCGCGGTCGGCACGTCATCCACAATGCTGATGACGATGGTGCTGGTGGTCGAATTACCCAGTGAATCGCGCACCTGATAGGTGAAGGTTTCAGTGACCGTGTTGGCACCATCATTGGCATGCGTTGGCGAGTTTGCCGGTGAAGTCAGGGTGTAGGTGTAGGAGCCATCCGCGTTCAGCTGGATCTGGCCGTACTGCCCTACGGCATTCCCTACCAAGGTGTAGGTCAACGCACCGACACCGCCGCTGGTCGAACCAACCAACGTGCCAGACGCCGTTTCCAGGGTCGAACCGGGATCGCTGCCGGTGACAGTGCCTGCCGCCAGGTCGTTGCCGTCCTTGATCAGATCCAGCGCCTTCTCGTACACCGTGACGTCATGGTCCGCACAGGCGATCAGGCCGTTGTGCACGTTGATGGTAATGGTCGTCGTGCTCTCGTCGCCATCGGCGTCGCGGATGGTGTAGACGAACGTTTCAAGCGCATCCCTGGGCGAAGCGATGGTCGGGTCGGAGTGGTATTCGGCGTTGCCAAAGGCATCGATGGTCAGGTAGCCGTACTGCCCATGCACGTGGGTGTTCAACTGACCAATGGCCGAGGTCGAGGTATCGCTGCCGGCACGCACGCCGACCACGTATTGGCCATCGCTACGGGTATCAGCACCGACCACGTCATTGAGCATCACGTTGCCGCGTACCACGTCGCCCTTGCCGACACTGACGTAATCACTGTTCGCGGTCGGCACATCGTCCACAATGCTGATGACGATGGTGCTGGTGGTCGAATTACCCAGTGAATCGCGCACCTGATAGGTGAAGGTTTCAGTGACCGTGTTGGCACCATCATTGGCATGCGTTGGCGAGTTTGCCGGTGAAGTCAGGGTGTAGGTGTAGGAGCCATCCGCGTTCAGCTGGATCTGGCCGTACTGCCCCACCGCGCTGCCAACCAGGCTGAACGTCAGCGCACCGACACCGCCGCTGGCTGAGCCAACCAACGTGCCAGACGCCGTTTCCAGGGTCGAACCTGGATCGCTGCCGGTGACAGTGCCGGCCGCCAGGTCGTTGCCGTCCTTGATCAGGTCCAGCGCCTTCTCGTACACCGTGACGTCATGGTCCGCACAGGCGATCAGGCCGTTGTGCACGTTGATGGTAATGGTCGTCGTGCTCTCGTCGCCATCGGCGTCGCGGATGGTGTAGACGAACGTTTCAAGCGCATCCCTGGGCGAAGCGATGGTCGGGTCGGAGTGGTATTCGGCGTTGCCAAAGGCATCGATGGTCAGGTAGCCGTACTGCCCATGTACCTGGGTGTTCAACTGGCCAATGGCCGAGGTCGAGGTATCGCTGCCGGCGCGAACGCCGACCACGTATTGGCCATCGCTACGGGTATCAGCACCGACCACGTCATTGAGCATCACGTTGCCACGCACCACGTCGCCCTTGGCCACACTGACGTAATCACTGTTAGCCGTCGGCACATCGTCGACAATGCTGATGACGATGGTGCTGGTGGTCGAATTGCCCAGTGAATCCCCCACCTGGTAGGTGAAGGTCTCCGTTACTGTGTTGGCGCCATCGTTGGTATGAATTGGCGAGTTCGCCGGTGAAGTCAGTGTGTAGGTATAAGAGCCATCCGCGTTCAGCTGGATCTGACCGTACTGGCCCACCGCGCTGCCAACCAGGCTGAACGTCAGCGCACCGACGCCGCCGCTGGCTGAGCCAACCAACGTGCCAGACGCCGTTTCCAGGGTCGAACCTGGATCGCTGCCGGTGACAGTGCCGGCCGCCAGGTCGTTGCCGTCCTTGATCAGGTCCAGCGCCTTCTCGTACACCGTGACGTCATGGTCCGCACAGGCGATCAGGCCGTTGTGCACGTTGATGGTAATGGTCGTAGTGCTTTCATCGCCATCGGCGTCGCGAATGGTGTAGACGAACGTTTCCAGCGCATCCCTGGGCGAAGCGATGGTCGGGTCGGAGTGGTATTCGGCGTTGCCAAAGGCATCGATGGTCAGGTAGCCGTACTGCCCATGTACCTGGGTGTTCAACTGGCCAATGGCCGAGGTCGAGGTATCGCTGCCGGCACGCACGCCGACCACGTATTGGCCATCACCCCGAGTATCTGCACCGACCACGTCATTGAGCATCACGTTGCCACGCACCACGTCGCCCTTGGCCACGCTGACGTAATCACTGTTCGCCGTCGGCACGTCGTCGACGATATTCACATCCAGGCTGCCCGTGGCGGTGCTGCCATCGACATCCTTGGCAATTACCTGGAAATGCTCGCTGATACTGTTACTACCCTGGCCGGAAGGGTGGCTTTCGTTGCCCACCAGGGTGTAGCTGTAGCTCACCACGCCAGTGGCGGGGTCATAACCTGTGATCGTCAACGTGTTGCCTTGGGCAGTGACAATCGACTGCGCAAAGCCTGCCGCAACGCCTGCGCTGATCACGCTGATGCCGCCCACGGTCAGGCTCTGCAAACCGTCTGGCGCGGTAACCTTGAACGTACCTTGCTGGGTCAGGGCGCTTGCATCTGGTGCGCTGCCATCGTGCAGGTGTTTCTCGTGAAGCGTCAGTTCGCCGCCCTGTGCATCCAGGCCGTCAAGCGTCACCGGGTCGTCGAGGTTGCTGATGTTCAGGGTCAACGTCGCGCTGCTGGTGTCGCCGTCGGCGTCCTTGATCGTGTAGGTGAAACTTTCCACTCCATGGCCGCCACCGCCCAGGTTCTTGAAGCCCAGGCCGCCGGTGTTGAGGGTATAGGTATACGAGCCGTCAGCCGCCAGGATCAAGGTGCCGTAGGTACCAACAAACGTACCGGCTATCACCGGGCCGCCCGGAACGCGGTCGGCACCTTGCACGTCATTGCTCAGTACATTGCCGGTCAATTCGGTGCGTAGCTCCGTGGCGCTGAACGGATGGCTGTCATCCACCGCTGTCGGTACATCATCACGGATGCTGATCTGCAGCGTCCCTTGCGCCGTATCACCGTCGGTGTCGCTGACGAACACCGGGAAGTGCTCGCTCAGCGAATTGGTCCCTGCACCCTCGGCATGCTGTTCGGCACCGGTCAGGGTATAGCTGTAGCTCACCACGCCCGTTGCCGGGTCGTAGCCGGTGATTGTCAGGATATTGCCCAGCGCGGTAGTGATCGATTGGCCTACGCCGGTCACCACGCCGGCGGTCACCACACTGATGCCGCCCAGGGTGAGATTGAACACACCGTCCGGCGCCACAACGGTAAAGCTGCCGTGCTGGGTCAGGGCCGCTGGATTGCTGGCAGACCCCAGCGGCAGATTGGCTTCATCCAGGCCAGGGTCGCCAGGGTTGAGCTCAAGCCCGCGCAGTTGAACGGGATGGTTCTCATCAGTAGGCGTCAACGGGGGGTTAGGCTCGCCGGGAGGATTGGGCTGGCCGGGTGGCAAACCACCGTCGGTGCCGCCACCACTGTCGCCAGCGCGCAGGGCGCGCCCATTGCCCAAATCCCCGACATAGCGATTGGCAAGCTCCGGGGTGCCATTGAACCCGGCAGTCGGAAACCCCACTACCGGGTCGACCCGCGCCGCCACTTCGGTCAGCATCACAACACTGTGGCCACCGCCCAACGCCCCCGGCGCAGCAGCGCCGTCGGGGCCGGCTGCGGGTGCTTCGCTGGTTTCACTTGGGTCGGCACCCGCGGCAATCGCTTGCTGAATACGCTCCACATCGGTGAGCTGTGCCGCACTTGGGGAGGCGTCCTGGGAATGTACCGGGTGCGCGTGATGGGTCAGCAGGTCCGCGGTCATCTGCCGGATGCTGTCGCGCCCCAGCGTAAGTTCGCCGCCACTTTGCAAGCGCACCGCCACCGCACCAGCGGCGCCTGTCTCAAGCTGCTCGCCTGCGAACAAGCGGTCCCCTTCGATCAACGGGCGACGACTGCCGTCGCTGCCCAGGGCGAATACCTCACCGACCACCTTGCTGACCACACCGACTAACTTAGCCATGAGCGCACGCCTCCCCTTCCCTATTTGGCTACATCAGCCAACGACATGGCGGTGGAGTCAAAGGCTTCGAGTCCGAGTGTCTCAACGGTGAGAATCGTTCTCCAAGGTCTGCTTTGGCGATAGTCATGGACTAATTGGCCATCATTCAATGCCAATTTTTTGTCGCCAAATTCCGCTTTGACCCTTCCATCCTGCGTTTTTAGCTGCAAATAATCTGGAACTTCGTGCAGGCCTTGAAAAACGTGACCTGCAGCCGGTTGCAAATTCATCTGGAAGAAACAATGTCTCGGATTTGTTAGACCGCATAAGTTTTTTTTCGCATAAAACTTATGAAGAAATCTTCTTAGCTGGCGCGCCAAATGTTCTTAGCTCTGTTGTTACAAACTTGAAACGGTTTGAACGACAAAAAAACGTCAGTTTTTTGGCATTAGCAGGACATTTTCAAGACCAGGGAGAAGCAGTCCATGCGCGTTTTTAACCCCATCACCAGTGCAATCCTGTTGGCCATGGCGTGCGCCAACGTTCAGGCGATGTCGCTCAACGAGGCAGTTCAGAGCGCCATGGACTATCACCCGCAAATCAGCTCCAACCGCAACAGCAAGCTGGCAGCTGACGAAGATGTTAATTTCGCCCGTGGCGGGTATTACCCGAGCGTCGACCTGGTGGCCGGATACGGCAGGCAGCGTTCGGACAACGTCAACACCCGTGGCTTCAATGCTGACGGCACACGCAACCACAACAAGGAAAGCCTCAACTACACCCAGTCGGAACTGCGCCTTCGGCAAATGATCTTCGACGGCTTCAACACCGCCAACGAAGTGGGACGTACCCAGGCAGTCGCCACCTCGCGCGCCTATTACACCCAGGCCGTGGCTCAGGATGTCGCCCTGCGCGCCGTCGAGGTCTACCTCGACGTGCTCAAGCGCCGCGAACTGGTGACCTTGGCCAAGAACAACCTGCAGGCGCACCTGCGCGTCAACGACCAGATAGGCCTGCGCAGCGAGCGTGGCGTGGGTAGCACCGCCGACCTTGACCAGTCCCGCGCCCGCCGGGCCCTGGCAGAAAACAACCTGGACACTGCCGAGGTCGACCTGGCCGATGCCGAGGCCAATTTCTACAGCGTGGTCGGTCGCCTGCCGGACGAACTGGAAGGCCCGCAATCGATCAAGGTACAGATGCCTGGCACCCTCGACGAGGCGCGCGAAGGCATGCGCCAGAACAACCCGTACCTGAAGTCCGCCCAAGCCGACGTCAATGCCGCCGAGCAACAGTACGAAGTCGCCAAATCGCCCTTCTACCCTCGCCTGGATGCAGTACTGGCCACCGGCGCCAACAACAACCTGGCCGGTGAGAAAGGCCACAGCAACAACGACTGGCAGGCCGGCGTCGAGCTCAGCTACAACCTGTTCCGCGGCGGCAGCGACAAGGCTCGCCTGCAGTCGGACGCACACAAGATCAACCAGGCCCTGGACATTCGCAACAACGCCCTGCGTGAGCTGACCGAAAACCTCAGCCTGGCCTGGAACGCCATGAACAACGCACGCAAGCAGACTCCGACCGCCCGCGAATACGCCGAGACCACCCAGCGCGTGCGCGCCGCATACCAGGACCAGTTCGGTCTTGGCCAGCGCACGCTGCTTGATCTGCTCGACAGCGAAAACGAGCTGTACAACGCCAACCGTCGCTATACCGAAGTGCGTTACACCGAGGAGTACTCGATGTACCGCGTGCTGGCGACCATGGGCGAGCTGTTGAGCAAGCAGCGTATTTCGCTGCCACCGGAAGCCCTCGCCAATAACGACGTGCGCACCGAAGCCAGGTTACCCGACATGCGCTGAGCCAGGCGCTCAGCGCCAGGCAGCACCACCCATTCACCGTGGCGGGAGTAGTCCATCGTGACCAGTATGCAAAGCGCGCAACCGCGCCCCGATATCGATGACCCGCTGCTCGATGGCTTGCTGATCCTGTGTCGCCTGCATGGCCGGCCGGCCAGCCGCGCCAGCCTGAGCAGCGGCCTGCCCCTGCTGCAACAGCGCCTGGGGCCTGATTTGCTGCCACGGGCCGCGGCCCGCGCCGGCTTGCAAGGCCGCGTGTTGCAACGAGCACTGGGGGACATCTCGCCGTTGAACCTGCCGGTGCTGCTGTTACTCGACAATGGCCGCAGCGCCGTCCTGCAACGTTGGGGGGATGATGGCCGGGCGCTTATTCTGCCTTGCGAGGCCCAAGGAGGTGAGCAATGGGTCGAGCGCGAAACGCTCGAACGGGCGTACACCGGCCAGGCCTTGTTCGCCCGCCCGCGCCATACGCTGGAAGCGCTGCGCTCGCCGCTGCTGCCACGGGTCGAAGCGTGGTTCCGTGACACCGTGCGCCATTCCCGCTGGTTGTATGGCGACGCCTTGCTGGCCAGCCTGCTGATCAACCTGCTGGGCCTGATGGTGCCGCTGTTCGTCATGCAGACCTACGACCGTGTGGTGCCCAACCAGGCCTTGTCGACCTTGTGGGTGCTGGTCGCCGGCCTGTTCATCGGCACGGCCTTCGAGCTGGTGCTGCGCATGGTACGCGCCCATCTGCTGGATCAAGCTGGCAAGAAGACCGACCTGATCCTTTCTGCCACCCTGTTCGAGCGCATCACCGGCATGGCCATGAAAGCCAAGCCAGCCTCCATCGGTGGCTTCGCGCAAAGTATCCACGACTTCCAGGGACTGCGTGAATTCCTCACTGCGGTGACCTTGACCAGCATCATCGACCTGCCATTCGTCGCCCTGATGCTGCTGGTGATCGGCCTGCTCGGCGGCTGGTTGGTGTTGATCCCGCTCATCGCCTTCCCACTGGCGGTCGGCTTCGCCCTGATC
The DNA here is from genome assembly GCF_001320525.1 of Pseudomonas sp. NBRC 111131. Taxonomy (NCBI): domain Bacteria; kingdom Pseudomonadati; phylum Pseudomonadota; class Gammaproteobacteria; order Pseudomonadales; family Pseudomonadaceae; genus Pseudomonas; species Pseudomonas sp. NBRC 111131. The sequence goes on from NZ_BCBH01000027.1 coordinate 32,037, forward strand.
ATCCAGGCACGCCTGCGCGACACCGTGCAAAAAAGCCTCAGCCTCGGCGCGGTCCGCCAGGCGTTGCTGATTGAAACCCTTGGCGGTCTGGAGACCCTCAAAGCCTGCGGGGCCGAGAGCGAACGGCAATACCAGTGGGAGCACACCAACGGCGCCATGGCGCGCCTCGATGCCCATGCCCGCAACCTGTCGTCGCTGGCCAGCAACGGCACCTTGTTCATCCAGCAGTTCTGCGGGATGGCCACCATCGTAGCCGGGGTGTACAGCATCATTGCCGGCAACCTCAGCGTCGGCGCCCTGGTCGCCAGCTACATGCTCGGCAGCCGGGTCCTCGCGCCGCTCGGCCAGATCGCCGGGTTGATCACCCGCTACCAGCAGGCGCAACTGACCATGCGCAGCACCGACGCACTGATGGCCCTGCCGCAAGAGCGCCTGGCCGAGCAGCAGGCCCTGGAGCATACCCCTCTCAAAGGCGGCCTGACCCTCAGCCATGTCACCTTCCGCTACCCCGCGCAGGCGGCCCCTGCTCTGCAGGATGTGAACCTGGTGATCAAACCTGGCGAGCGCATCGGCATCATCGGTCGCAGTGGTTCGGGCAAGAGCACCTTGGGGCGCCTGTTGATGGGATTCCATCATCCTGACGAGGGCCAGGTACTGCTGGACAACCTCGACCTGCGCCAACTGGACATCGCCGACCTGCGCAGCCAGCTTGGCTACGTCGCCCATGACCTGCCGCTGCTGGCCGGCAGCCTGCGCGACAACCTGACCCTCGGCGCCCGACACGTCAGCGATACACGTATGCTCGAAGTGGCCGAGCTGACCGGCGTCAGCGAACTGGCCAGGCAACACCCGCACGGTTTCGACCGCCCGGTAGGCGAACGCGGCCAGCTGCTCTCTGGCGGCCAGCGTCAGGCCGTGCTGTTGGCCCGCGCACTGCTGCTGGAGCCGCCGATGTTGATCCTCGACGAACCCACCAGCCACATGGACAACAGCAGCGAAGAGCAACTGCGCCAGCGCTTGCTGAACTGGGTGCCGGGCAAGACCCTGCTGCTGGTCACCCATCGCACCTCGATGCTCAGCCTGGTGGACCGGTTGCTGGTCCTGGACAACGGCAAAGTGGTCGCCGACGGGCCGAAGGATGCGGTCATCGACGCCCTGCGCAAGGGCCGCATCGGGGCGGCGTTGTAGGGAAGCACTTGAAATGCACAGCCTAAATTACGGCACGAACCCTGTGGGAGTTAGGCCATGACCACAAGCCACAGCGTACGCAGTCCCCATAGCGGCTCCGCCAGGCACACCGAGCGCGACTACATGCCGGAGCTGGCCAGCGCCACCTTGCAAGACTCCCCTCGTCTGTCACGCCTGACCGTCTGGCTGGCGGCGGCGTTGCTGCTGGTGGCCCTGGTATGGGCCAGCCTGGCGGTGCTCGACGAGGTGACCGTGGGCGAAGGCAAGGCGATCCCGTCAAGCAAAGTGCAGGTGGTGCAGAACCTCGAAGGGGGCATCGTCACTGAAATCTTGGTGCGCGAGGGGCAGATGGTGGAAAAAGGTGCAACGCTGCTGCGCCTGGACGATACCCGGTTCAAATCCAACAAAGGTGAAAGCGAAGCCGATCGCTATGCGCTGACCGCCCAGGTCGAGCGCCTGGCAGCCGAAGCCGAAGGGCGGCCTTTCGTGCTGTCGGACGAAGTCCGCGCCAAGGCCCCTCAGGTAGCCGAAGACGAGCTGTCGCTTTACGGTTCACGTCAGCGTCGCCTGGCCAGTGAAAAGCAAACGCTCAATGAGCAACTGCGGCAAAAAACCCAGGAGCTGGCCGAATTCCGCTCCAAGGTCGAGCAGTACCGCTCGGCCGTGGGCCTGCTGCAGCAGGAGCTGGATATGTCGGCACCGCTGGTGAGCAAAGGCGCCATCTCCCCGGTGGAAATCCTGCGCCTCAAGCAGCGCACGGTCGAAGCCCGCGGCCAGCTCAACGCCACCACCCTGGCCATCCCCCGCGCCGAGGCGGCTGTGGCGGAGATCAGAAGCAAGATTCAGGAGTCCGACGCCAGCTTCCGCTCCGACGCGGCCAAGGAGCTCAACGACAAACGCACGGAACTCTCAAAGATCACCGCCACCAGCATCGCCATCGACGATCGGGTCAACCGCACCACGGTGGTGTCGCCGGTGCGCGGCATCGTCAAGCTGCTCAAGGTCAACACCATCGGCGGCGTGGTGCAGCCGGGCAGTGACCTGGTGGAGATCGTGCCGATCGAGGACAACCTGCTGATCGAGGCCAAGGTGCGGCCACAGGACGTGGCGTTCCTGCACCCGGGGCAGCCGGCGATGGTGAAGTTCAGTGCGTATGACTACACCATCTATGGCGGGTTGAAGGCCAAGCTTGAGTTGATCAGTGCCGATACGGTGACAGACGAAAAAGGCAATGCCTTTTACCTGATTCAGGTGCGCACCGAGAAGAACCACCTGGGTGGGGATAACAAGCCGCTGCTGATCATTCCGGGGATGGTGGCCACGGTGGACATCATCACCGGGCAGAAGAGTGTGCTGGATTACCTGCTCAAGCCGGTGCTCAAGGCCCGGACCGAAGCACTGCGCGAGCGCTGAAGGGGCATCTGCAGCTCTATCGCCGGCAAGCCGGCTGCCAGAAGTCCCACCGTTGTTCGCGAGCGCGGCGCCGTAGCTTTGGCGTGGGTTTGAGGCCGAAAGAGGCCTACCGTCCCTTAGCCTTGACCGTGATTACGTTCGAACGTCTCAACCCCCATGGCCCTGATCTGCCCCTCGATCAATGCCTCGAACGGCCGCAGCAACGCATCGAAACACGCTGGCTGTTCCAGCACATTCAATGCCTGCACCACCGCCTCGAGGGTCGACACCGCCCCCGGCTCAGGCGCCTTGCGCAAGCGGTAGCGTGAGGGTGCCAGCTGCGCCAGCGTCACCCTGGGCAGCGCCTCGAGCAGCGGGTTGAGGTACAGCAACTTGCGCGCCTTGCGCCAGGTGCCGTCGGGAACGATCAGCAGCAAGGGTTCGTCGTCCGCTGCGCCGTAGTGTGTCAGCACCTGGGCTTCGTCGCCGGGGAACAGCAACGCGGGCCGGTAGCCTGGGGTCTGCAACAACTCGCCAAGGTCTTCGAACACTTCGCCAATACGCAACTCGGCATTGACCAGGCCAAGGGCAGCCAGGCGTGCGGTATTCAGGGCGTGTGAGGTTTCACTGGGGTGCTGCAGCAGGACCACGCGGGTGCGGCTGGCGAGCGAGGGGATCAGTGGGCAAAGGCAGTGATCGAGCGGGCGCTGGCAACGCTCGCAGCGGGGTCTGGGCATGGGGTTCTCCTTGGCCGGGGAGTTTGCCATAGGGTTGGCGAGCGCGGGGAGCGTGTGGGTGCTTGTCGGTGATTTGATGGCGCCTGTGGGATCGAGCGCCGCCCGCGCGGCGCTTCGCGGGGCAAGCCCGCTCCCACAGGTGTTTCGCTTCGCGGGGCAAGCCCGCTCCCACAGGTGTTTCGTCAGCGCCCATCAGCGGTTGAACCGCTGCGCCAAACTATGCAGATACTCGGCCATGCGCTCCAGGTCCTGGCTGATTTCAGCCCCCTGCTTGGCTTGCCCCGCCGTCTCGTCGCACAGGTGGGCGATGCGCACGATCTGCTGGTTGATGTCCTCGGCCACATGGCTCTGCTGCTCCGATGCGGTCGCCATCTGCTGGCTCATGCCGGTGATCCGGCTGACCGCCTGGGCAATCCCGGCCAGGGCCGCCTGCACCGCCTCGACACGCTGCACACTGTCCCGGGAGATCTGTTCGCCACGGGTTGCCGTGCTCACCGCCCGCTCAGCGCCTGCGTGCAGGGAGGCTATGATCTGGTGAATCTCTTCGGTGGAGGAACGTGTGCGCTGTGCCAGTGAGCGCACCTCATCGGCCACCACCGCAAAGCCTCTGCCCTGCTCCCCTGCCCGCGCCGCTTCGATCGCAGCATTGAGTGCCAACAGATTGGTCTGCTCAGCAATCGAAGTGATGGTGTCGACCACGCTACCGATCGACTGGGTCTGCTCGGCCAGGGCATTGACCGCCTGGCCAATATCGCTGACGGCCTCGCTCATGCTGTCCATCGCCTTCAGGCTCTGCTGCGCCAGCGCACTGCCCTGCTGGGCAAGCTGGTCGGCATCGCCGGCGGCATGGGCGGTGCTCTGCACGTTATGGGTGACCTCTTGAATGGTCGCGGCCATTTGCGCAATGGCCGTGGCCGACTGTTCGGTTTCGCTGCGCTGGCGATCGAGCATCTGCGCCTGGGCGCCAGACAGCTCGGCGGACTGTGCAGCCCGCGACTTGACCCCGACACCGGCGTCGACCAACCGCGTCAACGCCGTTTGCAAGCGCGCCTCCTCGCTGATGATCGCCAGGTCAAGCTGGCCACGCAGGCCCGGATTGTCACTGTAAGTCAGCGCCACCAGCGGGCTGGTGAAGGCCTTGGGATGCTCGCCCAGGGTACGGCGGATTGCCTGACTTTGACGCTTTTCGATCAGGTACCACGCCACCAGCAGGCTGGCCATCAGCGTGCCCAGAGCCGCATAAGGTGGCAACCCAAGATAGCCGGCGGCCGACAGCACGCCAGCGCCGATCAATGGCCACCCCTGGCTCAGACCATGCGCCAGGCGCGCGGCCCAAGGCACGGCCGAGCGCCCGGCACGCAAACGCCGGTAGAGTGCTTCGGCACGGCGGATCTGCTCACGGGTTGGCACCGAACGCACCGACTCATAGCCACTGATACGGCCATTTTCGTAAATCGCCGTGACGTAGGCACTGACCCAGTAGAAGTCGCCATTCTTGGCACGGTTCTTCACCACACCCATCCAAGGTTTGCCCTGCTTGATGGTGTCCCACATGTGGCCGAACACGGCAGGTGGCATATCCGGGTGGCGCACCAGGTTGTGGGTCTGGCCAATCAACTCGTCGTAGGTGAATCCGCTGATCGCCACAAATGCATCATTGCAATAGGTGATGCGGCTGTTGAGGTCCGTGGTGGAGATCAGGCGCTGCTCGCTGGAGAAGGTTCTCTCGTGCTCAGTGACGGGCATATTCAGGCGCATCTTGGGCAATCCTTTGCTTGTCTGGATGAAGGGAAAATCACCAAAACAAGTAGAGGTTTAGCAGAGCTCCATGCGCAAAGCGGGTGAGCTTCTGTGGGAAAACTGCCCATCCCGACAAAATGGGCGAAACGCCCTGTGTTTCATCCCACGTTGAGTTGGCTTTTAAGCAAGTCCCGGAAAGTCTGGATCAGCGGCTCGCGGCTGCGACCACGGCGAATGATCAACGAAAATGGCGCCTGATAGCCGAAAGTAGCCGGAGAAAGCACCCGCAGATCGCCCTTGTCGACCCAGGCCTGGGCATAGTGTTCGGGCAGGTAACCGATGTAGGCGCCTGACAAAATCAGTATCAATTGCGCCTCCATACTCTCCACCGTCGCCGCACTGTGCTTGAAGCCATGCCGGGCCAGCTCCGCCTGGCTCCAGTAACCCCGCCCGACCATGCGCTGCTGGGTCACCACAGGTTCCGGAATACGCCGCTCGGCATACAACGGGTGACGGCTGCTGCAATACAGCCAATGCTGTTCACGGTACAGCGGTTGATACAACAGGCCACTCATGCGCGAAGAAAACGCACCGATCGCCAAGTCCAGGCGGTTGTCCTGCACACCCAGTTGCAACTCATAAGGGCTCGATACCGACAGGTGCAAATGCACTGCTGGGTGTTCCTGGCTGTAGGCGCCAATGGCCTCAGCCAATGGCAACGCCCGGTCGCCGACCGTGGAATCGATTACCCCAAGGTTGAGCGTGCCACGCAATTCGCCCTTGAGCGCAGCGGCGTATTGTTCGAAACCATCCAGCTCGGCAAGCAGCCGCAAGGTTTCCTGGTGAAACAACTCGCCCTTGCTGGTCAGGCTGAAACCGCCGCGCCCTCGATGGCACAACACGATACCCAGCGCACCTTCGAGTTGGCTCATGTAGGTACTGATGGCGGACGTCGACAGATTGAGCTCACGCTGGGCATTGGCGAAGCCCTGGTGGCGCACCACGCTGACGAAGATGCGCAGCAGTTTCAGGTCGGGCAAGGTCGAGGCCATGGTGCAACGGTTCCGCAGTGTTATTTGCGCGCAGTCTAACCGCTCCGCGTTGGTTAGTTCAGAAAATCCTGAAGTAAGTATTTGCCGGTAGCGATTTTTCCCACGCACTACCTTGAGCAGACTTGACCGAAATGTCCCTGCCCGCCGGCATGACCACACTGGAGGCGCGCGGCGGCACAGGTTCGAACAAACAGAATAATCGACCGACTGATGAGGCCCACCGTGGACAAAGTTCTCCATCAACCACTGGGCGGCAACGAAATGCCGCGTTTCGGCGGCATCGCCACCATGCTTCGCCTTCCCCACCTGCAAAGCGCCCAAGGCTTGGACGCCGCCTTCATCGGCGTCCCCTTGGACATCGGCACGTCGCTGCGTTCCGGCACCCGCTTCGGCCCACGGCAGATCCGCGCCGAGTCGGTAATGATCCGCCCGTACAACATGGCCACCGGTGCCGCCCCGTTCGATTCGCTATCGGTGGCGGACATCGGCGACGTCGCGATCAATACCTTCAACCTGCTCGACGCCGTGCGCATCATCGAGCAGGCCTACGATGAAATCGTCGAGCACAACGTCATCCCAATGACCCTGGGCGGCGACCACACCATTACCCTCCCCATCCTGCGGGCCCTGCACAAGAAACACGGCAAGATCGGCCTGGTGCACATCGATGCCCACGCCGACGTCAACGACCACATGTTCGGCGAGAAGATCGCCCACGGCACCACGTTCCGCCGCGCCGTGGAAGAAGGCCTGCTCGATTGCGACCGCGTCGTGCAGATCGGCCTGCGTGCCCAGGGCTATACCGCCGACGACTTCAACTGGAGCCGTCGCCAGGGCTTTCGCGTGGTGCAGGCCGAAGAATGCTGGCATAAATCGCTGGAACCGTTGATGGCCGAAGTGCGCGAAAAAGTCGGCGGCGGCCCGGTCTACCTGTCGTTCGACATCGACGGCATCGACCCGGCCTGGGCACCAGGCACCGGCACCCCGGAAATCGGCGGCTTGACCACTATCCAGGCGATGGAGATCATTCGCGGCTGCCACGGCCTGGACTTGATCGGCTGTGACCTGGTCGAAGTCTCCCCGCCTTACGACACCACCGGCAACACCTCGCTGCTCGGTGCCAACCTGTTGTTCGAGATGCTTTGCGTGCTGCCAGGCGTCGTGCGCCGCTGAACCAGCCCGCACCGCCCCGGTGCAGGAGCACTGCTTGATCGCTGTACCCCTGGCAGGAGCCATCTGGGAGGGCCACTGAGGCCCGCCAACACAAGACAAGACCGCCGGGCACCGTGAGAACGCCCGAGCGGTCGATCTCGCCATAATAAAGATAATCGGGAGACCCCCAATGGCCTTGGACATCATCGTTGTAATGATTTATGCCATCGGCATGCTCGGGCTGGGCTGGTATGGCATGCGCCGTGCGAAGACCCACGAAGACTACCTGGTGGCCGGGCGCAACCTGGGCCCGACCTTGTACATGGGCACCATGGCCACCACCGTGCTCGGTGGCGCTTCCACCGTCGGCACCGTGCGCCTGGGCTATGTCCATGGCATCTCTGGCTTCTGGCTCTGCGCGGCGCTGGGCCTGGGGATCATCGCCCTCAACCTGTTCCTCGCCAAACCCCTGCTGCGCCTGAAGATCTTTACCGTGACCCAGGTGCTGGAGCGGCGCTACAACCCTATGGCACGTCAGGCAAGTGCCGCCATCATGCTCGCCTACGCGCTGATGATCGGCGTGACGTCGACCCTGGCCATGGGCACTGTGCTGCAAGTGCTGCTCGACCTGCCGTTCTGGATGTCGTTGCTGCTGGGCGGTGGCGTGGTGGTGATCTACTCGACCATCGGTGGCATGTGGTCGCTGACACTCACCGACATTGTCCAGTTCGTGATCAAGACCGTGGGCCTGATGTTCATCCTGCTGCCGGTGTGCCTGTACAAGGCCGGCGGCTGGGACACCTTGGTCGCCAAGCTGCCGGCGGCCAGCTTCAACTGGACCACCATCGGTTGGGACACCATCATCACCTACTTCCTGATCTACTTCTTCGGCATTCTCATCGGCCAGGACATCTGGCAGCGGGTGTTCACCGCCCGTGACGAAAAAGTCTGCCAGCGCGCCGGGACCACCGCCGGTGTGTACTGCGTGCTGTACGGCCTGGCCTGTGCGCTGATCGGCATGGCCGCACACGTGCTGATGCCCGACCTGGCCAACCCGAACAATGCCTTCGCCGAAATGATCAAGAGCCAGTTGCCAGAGGGCATCCGCGGCCTGCTGATGGCGGCGGCGCTGGCGGCGATGATGTCGACGGCCAGTGCCGGCCTGCTGGCGGCCTCCACCACCCTGACCGAAGACCTGCTGCCCAAGCTACGCGGCGGCAAGCAGTCGAGCCTGGGCATCAACCGCCTGTTCACCCTGCTCACTGGCCTCGTGGTGTTGGGCATTGCCCTGGCGGTGAACGATGTGATCAGCGCCCTGACGTTGGCCTACAACCTGTTGGTCGGCGGCATGCTGATCCCGCTGATCGGCGCCATCTTCTGGAAACGTGCGACCACCGCAGGGGCCATCGCCAGCATGTCGCTGGGCTTTGCCACCGCGCTGTTCTTCATGTTCAAGGATGGGCTGGATGCCAATACGCCGATCTACTACAGCCTGGCGATTGGTCTGGTGAGTTTCGTGGTGGTGAGCGTGCTGTCGCGCAAGACAGTGGGTGCCGTGAAGCTGGCCTGATTCATCAGCGTCTGCAACGACAGACATCAACCAGCATCAAAAAAAGGCCGCTGCATCATGACTGATGCGGCGGCCTTTCTGTTTCAGCGGCGACGCGGTTGGCGCTTGCGCTGCTCTTCATCAGTCGGGATCGGCACCGGCTGCAGGGGTGGAGGTATCAGCCCCAGCGCGACAGCCAAGTCATGGAGCCAGTTGAACATTTGGTTTTTCATAGTGCCCCCTTGACGGGTCAGCCTCACGGTCAATCAATCCTGAGATGTTTCATACAGATCATAGCCCTATGTCCTGTATTACGCATGCCCTTGTTCTTACAGATAAGGGCGAGTTTGACGCGGATCAAGCGGAAACGGCGCATTCCGACGGCTGGTTAATCGTTTCGCTTTGTTGCAGCTCGATCCACGCCTGCAAATTTGCGCCACGCATACCCTGTCGCCACATCAGCCAGGTGACGGCCTGATCGAACGGTGCCTGCAAACGATGGGCACGCACCCGGTCGCGCCCAGGCAGGCTGTCGAGCATCGACTGCGCCATCATCGCTACCCCAGCGCCGGCGATCACGCAGGCCAGCATGCTCTGATACGACTCGATCTCCATCACCCGCCCCATCGGGGTATGGGCATGGGCATACCAGGCCTCCAGGCGCATACGGTAAGAGCAGCCCTGGCGAAACGTGAACACAGCTTTGCCCGCGACATCCCGGGCGCTGTGCACTGCTGGGTGTTCAGGGCTGGTGATCAGCACCAGTTGTTCGTCGCACAAGGGCACGCCGTCCAGCCCGGCCAGGCTAGGAGGCCCATCCACCAGCGCGGCATCGAGACGATGGCCAAGCACCCCCTCGAGCAGCTCGCCGCTGGGTGCCGCCTGCACCTGCAGGTTCACCGCCGGGTAAGCTTGGTGGTAGCGCGCCAGCAGCGCTGGCAGGTGAATGGCAGCCGTGCTGTACATGGTGCCAAGCACAAAATCGCCGGCCGGCTGGCCACCCTGCACTGCCGCAACGGCCTCGTCACGAAGCGCGGCAAGCCGGTTGGCGTAATCCAGCAGTACCTTGCCCGCAGGCGAAAGCTGCAGGCGCTGGCGTTCACGCAGAAACAGCTCGACGCCCAATTGCTCCTCAAGCTGGCGCAAGCGCGTGGACAGGTTCGAAGGTACCCGGTGCAAACGCTCGGCGGCCCGGGTGAGCGAACCCTCCTCGGCAACAGCCTGGAAGATACGCAGTTGGCTGAACTCCATGGCTTTCTCCAAAACAGAACAACTTCATCATCATTATTCAATTTTATTGAAAACAAAAGCCTCTTAACCTGCCATCTATCCGCTTACACCGTGCAGGAGTGTTCTCATGTCACCGCTCGTACAATTGCTGGCCTGCGCCGTGGCCTTGATGATGGCCATGGGTATCGGCCGCTTCGCCCTTACCCCGCAACTGCCGCACATGCTTGCAGAGGGTCAGTTCGACCTGACGGCTGGCGGGCTGGTCGCCGCCGCTAACTACCTGGGCTACTTCATTGGTGCGGCGGATGCCATGTTCGCCCGCACGCCAGCCCAGGTCAGGCTTCGGCTGCTGGGCGGCCTGTGGCTGTGCGTGCTGCTGACCTTGGCCAGCGCCGCCGCTGACGGGTTCTGGGGCCACTTGCTGCTGCGCTTCGGTACTGGTGTGGCGAGTGCCTGGGTGCTGGTGATGATCACCAGCCTCAGCCAACAGGTGGCCAATGCCCACAACCGCCCCCAACTGGGCGCCATGGTGTTTGCCGGCCCTGGCCTAGGCATCGCCCTCACCGGTTTGCTGGCACTGGGTGCGCACCTGCTGGGCCTGGGCTCGGCGGCGCTGTGGCTGGTGTATGCCGGCGCCGCGCTGGTGCTGCTCCTGGCCACGCAACCATGGCTGCCCAAGGCGCTGGAGCCCGCCGTGGCACCCAGCCCCGCGCCACAAGGGGCGACGCGCAGCGCTGGCATTGGCCGCCTTGGCCTGGTGTATGCCTTGTATGGTGTGGGTTACATCCTGCCGGCCACGTTCCTGTCGCAGATGGCCAACCAGCAGATGCGCGGTAGCTGGACCGCCGACCTGTTCTGGCCAGCCTTTGGCCTGGCTGCGGCTTTAGGTGTGTTGGCAGTGAGTGCACGGCGTGCCGGCCGAACCTCGGCATGGCTGGCCGCCACCTTGTGGCTGCAGGCCTTGGGCGTGCTGGCTTGCCTGATGGGCGGCGGCATTGGCCTGGCGTTGGGCGTCGTGTTGTGCGGCACGCCATTCCTGGCCTGCATGCAATTGGTGATGCAGCGCTCCCGGGAACTGGCGCCCCATGCGACGCAGCGTAATGCCGGGTTGCTGACCGCCTGTTTTGCACTCGGACAGCTAAGCGGGCCTTTGCTGGCGGCGCTGAGCAACCATTACAGTGGCAGCCTGCAGCCGGCGCTGGTGCTGGCTGCAGCGGGGCTGGGCGTGGCGGGCGCGTTGGTGCTTACCCGTACTCGCAGCACCCAGGCTTGCGAGGTTGCTGGCCGGGTGGCTTCGTGAACGCGGGTTGATCAGTGCGGCCCTGTCCCGACAAGTCGGCGACAGGGCCGTTACACACTCTCTACCCTACGAGCCGGCGTAACTGCTGCTTCACCCACGGCTCGGCGCTCACCAGCACTACACCAAGCAAAACCATCACCGCTCCCAGCACGAAGTTCACGCTCAGCGGCTCATCCAGCAGCAGCACCCCAAACGTCACACCGAACAACGGTGTGATGAACGAAAACACCGCCAGGTTCGACGCGAGGTACTTACGCAGCAGCCAGAACCAGGTCAGGTAACTGACGAATGACACCACGATGCCCTGAAACAGCACGCTGCCCACTGCCAGCGGCGTCCATACCACCGCACCGATCTGCCCGCTGAGCAAGGCAATCAGCAGCAAACCACCAAAACCGACCGCCAGCTGGTAAAACAGGGTGAGCGTGGCCGGTGCCTCGGACAACCGTGAACCACGCACCACCACTGTAGTCGCCCCCCAGGCCAGGCCCGCCAGCACGCCCAAGGCATCGCCCAGCAGCATTCGCCCATCCATCTGCTCAAACGACAGGCCACCGGCAAAGGCCGTGGCAATCCCTCCGAACGACAGCAGGATACCCAGCCACTGCAACAGGCGCAGACGCTCGCTGGGCAACATGAAATGCAGGCCGAGCGCAGTGAACACCGGTGCGGTGTAGAGGAATACCGACATGTGCGCCGCCGAGGTCAGCTTCAGCCCTTCGGCAATGAACAAAAACTCCAGGCCGAACAAACCGCCCGCCAGCAACCCGCCGCGCCACGTGCTGCCCACCTGACCCCAGCCCCCCCGCCAGCAGATCATCAGCCCCACCAGCACGGCGGCGATGCCGTTGCGCAGGGCCGCCTGCATCACTGGGGCGATATCCACTGCGGCGGTCTTGATCAGCACCTGCTGGCAGCCCCAGATCAGGCATAGCCCCAGCATGACCTGGAAGGCGAAAGCATCGGGGTTCTTGCGGGCCGCGGTCATGAGCGGCCCTCCTGAGTGGTCAATGGCATCGGACAAGGCTCGGCAGTGTTCAAAGAAACCCGATTATCGGTTTTCCTTGCCTGCCCGTGCCAGCCTCAAAACGACCTCAAGCGATCTGTGCCTTGGACGAGACCTTGTCGAACGTGGCCTCGTCCAGTGGATCCTCCTGCTCATTGAGCACCTCGCGGGGGTGTGTATCGCCTGGGATACTCCTGTCGAGCAGGCTCAAAAGCCGTGAACCGCGCGGTGTGAGCACGAAATTTTCGCCATTGCCGCCCTCTTCTGGGGGCCGGGTTTCGATGAAGCCACGTTCGAACAGCAGCTTCTCATACTCGCAGGCGCGGGTTTTAAGGTGGTCTACATCTCCCACCGGTTGACCCTCGGAGGCCATCGCGGCGGCATGTTGTTCGGCATAGGGGCGTGGCGTGAAGCTGTGGTCGGCGCCATTCTGCACTTCGTGCAACAAGCGCTCGATCAGGTCCCAGTCGTAAGTGATGCTCATGGTCATGGCCTCTTGCTGTGGACGCGTGGGGTACACAGCTTGGGACACGGCGGCAGCGAGGAGCGTTCCGAAAAATTCTGAACTTCCCGGCGTGCAAAAACCTCCACCACGCATAGCCACCGCTGGAGGTGAAAAGGATGAAACCACTACTGCGCATCGCCTGTGCGACCGCCCTGTTCTGCGCCCTGCCCGCCTGGGCATGCACCCCAGAAGAGGCAACCCAGAAACGTGAAGAACTGGCCGGGCTGGTGAGCCAGTTGACCGAACAGAACCCGCAAAAAGCCAAGGAGATCAATGACGAGCTCCAGGGGATGGAGCTGGGGACGGCGAGTAAGGACTTGCCCGACAAGTGTCAGTTGATCGACAAGCGGATCAAGGAACTGAAGGAGGCGCAGAAGAAAGCTGACTGATGTGGGGTGGTGTTGGCCCTGTCGCCGGCACGCCGACGACAGGGCCTGGCAAGGCCATTACTCGGCTGCAGGCTTGCGCTTCTTCAGCGGCGCCAGGCCATCGGAGCTGGCCAGGGGCGCGTTGGCTTTCGGCTTGGCAGTTGGCTTGCGCTTGGCGGTGGCCTTCTTGTCGCCGGTTTTCTTCTCGACCTTCTTCTTCTTGGTGCCGGCAGCCTTGCCCGACGCCTTGACCTTCTTCGGCCCGTTGTAAGTCCCTTTGACTTCCTTGATCACCCGACGCTCGAACTGCTGCTTGAGGTAGCGTTCGATGCTGGACATCAGGTTCCAGTCATTATGGGTGATCAGCGAGATGGCCAGGCCTTCACCCCCGGCACGGCCGGTACGGCCGATACGGTGCACATACTCGTCGCCGCTGCGTGGCATGTCGAAGTTGATCACCAGGTCCAGGCCGTCGATGTCCAGGCCACGGGCTGCCACGTCGGTGGCCACCAGTACCTTGGAGCTGCCCTGCTTGAAGCGCTCGATGGCCAACTTGCGGTCCTTCTGGTCCTTCTCGCCGTGCAGCACGAAGGCCTTCACGTCCTTGGCCACCAGGTGACCGTAGATACGGTCGGCCAGGGCGCGGGTATTGGTGAAGATGATCGCCTTGTCGAAGGTTTCATTGGCCAGCAGCCACTGCACGATCTGTTCTTTGTGCTGGTCGTGGTCAGCGGTGATGATCTGTTGGCGGGTGCCTTCGGCCAGCTGCGAAACACTGTTGAGCATCAGATGCTCGGGGTCCTTGAGCACCTTGCCGATCATGTCGCGCAGGGCCGCACCACCGGTGGTGGCCGAGAACAGCAAGGTCTGCTCGCGGTGTTCGCATTCCTTGCACAGGCGCTCCATGTCCTCGGCAAAGCCCATGTCGAGCATGCGGTCGGCTTCGTCGAGGATCAGCACCTTGACGTGGGACAGGTCCAGGTTGCCAGCATTGAGCTGCTCCAGCAGGCGGCCCGGGGTGCCGATCAGCACGTCCGGCACCTTGCGCAGCATGGCGGCCTGCTCCTTGAAGTCTTCACCGCCGGTCACCAGGCCCGACTTGATGTAGGTGAACTGCGAGAACAGCTGCACTTGCTTGAGGGTTTGCTGGGCCAGCTCGCGGGTAGGGAGCAGGATCAGCGCGCGGATCTCGACACGCGGGCCGCTCAGGTCGACCAGGCGGTTGAGCAACGGCAGGACAAAGGCCGCCGTCTTGCCGCTGCCGGTCTGCGCCGTCACGCGCAGGTCACGCCCTTGCAGGGCCAGGGGAATGGCCGCGGCCTGCACCGGGGTTGGCTCGACAAATTTAAGCTCGGCCACGGCTTTAAGCAGGCGTTCATGCAGGGCGAATTGGGAGAACACGGAGGTAACCTCAGGCAAGTGCGGGAAATTCAGTGGCATAGGGTAACGTTTTCTGCCGCCGGAGCCGAATTTCTTTTGGCAACTTTGTCGCCATCCGCGCTCTAATGGGCCTTCGTTTCGCAAGCAAAGACCGTTCTGAAGCTCATGGATATACAAAAAATCTGGCGTGACAGCCTCGACCTGTGGGGCACCCTCGATCAACACCCCATGCTCCACGCCGCACTGGGCCTGGCCGTATTGCTGCTGATTTCCCTGCTGATCGGCCGCCTGGCACGCTTTCTGATACTGCACGCAACCCGCCTGCTGGCCCGCCAGCCCGCGCTTCGATGGCTCGACGACCTGCGCCATAACAAGGTTTTCCATCGCCTGGCTCAGACTACACCGTCGCTGGTCATCCAGTTCGGGCTCAAGCTGGTGCCGGAGCTGTCCGAGACCGCCCAGCACTTTTTGGGCAATGTTGCGCTGGCCTTCACCCTGCTGTTCATGACCATGGCGCTGTCATGCTTGCTCGATGGCCTGCTGGACATCTATGCACGTACCGAACACGCCCGCACCCGCTCGATCAAGGGCTATGTGCAACTGGCCAAGATGATGCTGTGGATCTTCGCCTTGATCGTCATCGTCGCCACCCTGATCGACCGCTCGCCGCTGTTGCTGCTGTCGGGTCTGGGCGCGATGTCCGCGGTGCTGCTGTTGGTGTACAAGGACACCTTACTGTCGTTTGTCGCCAGCGTGCAGCTGACCAGCAACGACATGCTGCACGTCGGCGACTGGATCGAAATGCCCCAGGTCGGCGCCGATGGCGACGTGGTCGACATCACCTTGCACACGGTGAAGGTGCAGAACTTCGATAAAACCATCGTTTCCATCCCTACCTGGCGCCTGATGAGCGAGTCGTTCCGCAATCGTGGTCTATAACCGCGGATAATATACTACCTACGCCACAGACCCCGTAAACCCTGGCCTCATAGATAGTACACATACTACCAATTCATATACTATCTGCCACCCTCCTGCGTAACCCCTTTCCCGCCCAGCCCGCGCCTTGAGCCCCATTCCGCTTCCCCCTGTGGGCAAGATCCGCGCTCAATATCCGTTGCTATTCTCGCAGTTGATTTCGCGATGACGCGTAGTTACGTCATGCTTGTCAGCAGCAGTAGCCGTGAGCAATCCGCTCCAGGGTCTGGACGACCAGACGATTGCCAGCCTCCTCACGTGCAAGCTCCAGCGCAGAGCAACCTTCAAATGCGGCCCGAGGCTGCGACAACCAAACGGCAGCTTTGGCTCTGTCACCAAACACCTGCTCAGCCCGCAGCCAGAGGCGCTCAATCCGATCCATAGATGCCCTCCCAGCCCTTGGTGTTGGTCGTCCAAAATCGCTCAACCCGAGCTAGCTAGGCGTGACATACGATGCCAGACCTAAGTAAATTCCTGCATTTCCCGCTCACTTGAACACCTTCTGAAAACCAGCACCGCCTCACTGGTAAATTCTGAGAAAATGAGACAGCGCAAACCCACATCCTGAAGTTCACTCCTTTCAAACTCCAGCTCAGGCAGGAACATCAATGAACGAAGCCTAGATTTTCCTTCCCATTACTTGCCGCCCAGTCGCATATCACATAACAACTGTTCATGGTGTGGACTATCAAGTAGCCCCGCCGCTCTTCAGTCTTCATAATTATTGATGTGCAAATTGTCGAGCCATCAGTAAACCGCTTACGGTCGTCGCCAAAAATCACGCCGATCATGTACGCCTCCCCCTCCCCGTACTGCACAGAGGAAAGATAGGCCGTTACGGTCACGTCGAACTGCGTGTCCATGGCTTTTGCGACACCGCTCGGTATCGCGGCGCAGTCACTCCAAGCCGGCTTATTGGTAAACGGCGGAACTCTAAGCTTACTCACCCTGAAAATTTCCTTTAATAGTTACTGCCCCGACGTCAAAACCGGTCACCCGACTGAGCACTGCTTCTCAGCGCAGAGAAACGAATATTGGAGCTTGCGGCCCCATTGCACGACCAGGGAGGAAAGCGGCACCTGCAGGCGTTAAAGATCGTGCACCAGCAATCCTGCGGCACTTCGAATGTCGGGATTTTTCAGCGCGGCCACCGCAGGCTGACTCACATATTTGCGTCCACCACGGCCGGCAAGCACCACCAAGACATCCCCGGTTTCAAACAGGCAGCCGTAGAATTCTCGCTCGTAATCGGTCACAAGACCGTCCCCCGCGGGAATGCATTCTCGGTTATCAAAGACCACGTTGTGGGCGTAGAGAATGGTGGGCTGACGCCCCTCCCCTTCGATCTCAGCGCGCATGCCCTCGGCCAGCAAAACATCCAGCAACAACCACTGCCTCACCACACAAACTGCACGGTCGGAAAAGTCCTTTTGAACGATGCTAATGAGGTCGCCATCGCTGAGGCTCGACCCATTAAGATTCCGTGCCTCCCCGTACAGGATGTCTGCAATTAGAACTGATTCCACCGCCTTCCTCGCTTACTCCAACGCACAGCTAAACCGCCTCGACATGATGATTCGGACAAGAAAAGATCAATTTTCATCGTTGATGGATAGCTAACGGGCCACACAGAGTGCGGGCCGAGGCTTGCCACACGGTGACGCTACTCATTTACGATTTAGAGATATATTGAAGAGCCCCCTCCGGGCCAGGGCCTGCGGTCAGAGGGCTACCCCCAATTACAGCCGAAGCTGACAGAGCCACCTGATTCCCACAGCGATGAATATATACATTTGAGTGAGCGCACGCAAACGCGGCATACCCTCCGCTTTTATCAGGGCGGATGAAATGAGTCTTCGAGATGCCTTTGCGGCCGTGCTCCAGCTTTTGCGAGAGCAGCAGCAGCTTTCGCAATACGATGTCGCTGGAGGTGTGACTCAGTCACACATCAGTCGACTGGAAGGCTTGAAATCCAATGCCACTCTGGAAACCAGCCAAGAGCTCGCGAAAGCGCTGAACTTGCATCCGATCGCTTTCCTGGCGCTCGTGCACGCAGCTGATGAGCAGAAAACCGCGAGGCAGATTCTGGAGCAGGCGCTCGACCAGTTGGAGCGCATGGAGCTGATCGATGCGCCACTCCCCACCGAGCCAGTCAAGCAAGCACATCCTCGCACCAGGAGCGCTGAGGCAGTTTTGTTGAAGGTGCAGGCGCTGAAGGCTGAGGGCAAGACTCAATCAGAGGCCATGGCGTTGCTGGACTTACCTAGATCCACTCTGAGCCGTTACTGGAGAAAATGCTAACCCTCTCTCGACCTGTCCGCTTCAAGCGCGGCCAGCCAAGCGTAGTAGCCGTATGGATGCACTCTGAGGAGTGGGCCTGCGACCCTTAAAGTATTGATGCCCAAAAGAGCCACGCCCAGCCTGCTGGCGAGCTCCTCTGCAGCAGCAGATGCCAAAGATCAGGCCCGTGCCACTGTGATCAGCACACCCTCAACCTAGCCAAACTTCGCATCCCTAGCACAAAGTATTAAAGCAGCAAGGAACGATGATAGAGCGCTTGCACCCAAATTCGAAGCCTTGCTATCCTGCTGACGAGGGCCAAGTGCCCAGGTTGCCGTATACCGCCCCGCTGTGTTGGGAAAGCACGGTGTTGTGCCTGCTTACCACATTACTCCCCGTGGCCAGCCCGGCTAGCAGCAAGCTCAGCAAAGCGCGTCTGATCTGCAAAGATCTCGTCTAACGAGTGCTTTTTCGGCCATGACACCGGAGTCAATGTCATGCGTTTCAATGCCGAAACCATCCTGGAAACCTTTAAAACCACCAAGGTTGCGGATGCCCCAAAGCTCAAACACACCCAGTACCTTCGTTACCTGGCTCAGCGCCTGGGCTACCAAGATTATGAGCACTTCAAGGGCTGCCTGAAGACGGCGCCATCCGACCGCCTCGGTGACTTTTACACTACGCTCATGAAGAAAATCTGCGCCTTGCGTGTTCCCGAAGAGGGTATCGCGCATGTGCGGTTCAGTCATTTTGACGGCAAGTCGATCGGCTATGACTCTTACTTCATTGGATGGGATAGAAACGGGAGGGAGGTTCGTATGCCCAAGCCCGGTTACGAGCAATTGGCGATCATGGACTTCCGCGCGTTTTATGAAGAGCCGCTCTATGTGATCGAGACCGGCGCTGAGCTGTCAGCCTGGCGGTGGAACTGGGGGTCGTTTGCAGCCGTCCCAGTGGCGCTAGCAAAAGCCAATTTCCCCTCACTGTTCCTGAAGGAGCACCTGGTCGTCACCGATCCTCCCCTTCAGAAAATCAAACGCAGAATCCGTCGCGCGCAGAAGAAGAGCGGCCTGATTTAACCCTCCGGCGGGCGATCAGTCGGTCGCCCGCCTCCATCCTTTCGCAGCTCACATATCTTATCCATCCGGACAGCATCGTAACCCTGCTGTGGCTTCTCATCTCGTACCTGGTAAACAGGGCCACTTCATTCCTAGCTTCTGACCACCCGCGATCAGACAACTCCTACTAGGACTGCGGACAGCACGATCCGCCATGCTTACTGCCGCTGGTACCTCTCAGTGACGTCATCAATCCATCATTTTTCTGTCAATCCCGTCGCCTAGAGTGTGTTCGCCAGTGTGCACAGGACTTGATCACAATGTATTTTCAGCATCATAGCGGGACTTCCCTAGGAGACATCAGTATCCGAGAGGACGCGAACGGTACGACTTGCAGGCTTGTAATCTCCTGGGTTGACTCGGCCTCGTTCAGACGGGCACTTGAGCGACGCTACCATTGGGATTGCTGAAAGCAGAAGAAATTCAGGCGCTCATTAAGCCATTCACTGGCATGAAAACAGGAAAGAATACATTTGTACTCCACCTATCCCGCGTCAGCTTCCCCCTGTCGCACAATCAGGGCCCAGTCATCCGCCGCTCTCCCGCCTCAATCATTCTGGGGATGAAGTCCGGATCGTCAGACGTTTTGGGGACATGCGAGGCGCTGTTGATACGCATCAAGTGAGCTTTGATCTCATGAGCAATACGCGCCGCGTCTTTTGCTGACCACCACTGAGTGAGCTGTTCAGCGATTTCATCGGCCCCATGGTCAGCCTTGGCCACGTCCAACAAAAGCCTCGTCGTCAGCCTGAGGTGGGCATCTTGTAATCCACAAGCCTGGTCAGCCAGCACGGCAAGCGAAGATTGAAGCGGTGCTCAAAGCCAAAGCGGCTGGCAAATCCAAGCGAGAAATCTCAGATGAGCTTGGCATTCCATGGTCGACGGTAAACGACATATGGAAGAAAGGCTGATCTGCTACCTCACCAATTTCCCTGACACAAAAAAACGGCCAGATTGGCCGTTTTGAGTGCAGCAACAATAAATCAGGAAACCCAAGCTTCTACTTCTTCGGCCCCGTACTGCGCCTTCCACTCTTTCAGCAGCTTGTGATTGCCGCCTTTTGTCTCGATTATCTCCCCGTTATGCGGGTTCTTGTACTGCTTAACTTGGCGTGCACGACGCGGCGATTTCTCTGCCACAGCCGGGGCGCTACGACGACCCGCTTGAGGATCCAGCAGGTTGATGATGTCACGCAGGCTGAAGCCGTACTTGTTCAGCAAATCACGAAGCTTTTCTTCAAATTCGATTTCTTTCTTCAGCTCGGTGCTGCCCTTCATCGCCTCGAGCTCAGCGAGCTGCGCGGCCAGGGTCTGCTCAAGCTTTCGGAATTCTGCCAAACGAGACATATGTAGTCCTCAGGTATTTAAAAAAGTGCTTACAGGTTAACCCAAATGTGGAGCTGGGCCTAATGAATTTGATGCTGCAACGTGGAGTTAGTTCACCACAACAGCACTTGCAGGCTCAGCAGCAATATAAGGAAACTATATCCATCTCACTAATTAGGCCTGTGCTGCTTCACACACCTACCTGAGCAAAGCGCTGCGCGTCTAAGGACGTTACCGCCGAGAAGCCAGCACCCTTTTTAAAGCTCATATTGTGAACAAAGTTTTTCATCGCATCTGAAGGGTCGATGGCTTCGAGGTTAAGACCTTCGACAGTGGCACGGGAGAATGCAACGCTGAGGATCGGCTGATCCTCCATGTGCCCGGTAGAGCTGTTCAGCACGTTATCCATCGCCGTAACGATGACGAGGTCGTCCGGCAAGATGGCCAGCAGCTCGCGGCCTACCCGCAGTGCGCAACTGCACACGTAATCCTGGTGGAGTTCGTTGAAGCGGCCTGCAGGCATCGCCTTGGTCGACAGTTTTCCGCTTTTGAGCAGCGATTTGATCTCGGTGGGAATGACGTGCGAGCCGTGAATAGCCAGCTTTGCTTCCAGCACGCCTCCCTCATGAACGATCATCTGTATGGATGAGCCAAGGTGCGAAATTTCCTCGAACGACTCGAACGCCTCGATAGCGTCGAGCTTTGCCTGGCGATCGCCATCAAGAATCCGCAGGGCAATGTCCCGCTCCTCCGACCAATCAGAATGCTGAGTCTTCCATTCTTCAAACTGCGCCTGGAACAGCCGTTCATCTTCAGTTGCGGCAGTGGCGATTTTCGCGATGAGGGCCGCACGCTGACGGCTTTCCAACTTAAACAGCTTGGCCCAGAAGTTTGGACGATAAGTCGCCGAGGCCTGCATAGCGGCCTGTTCAAGGGCCCCGCTTTTCACGGGCGGCTTAGGCTCAGGCTTGGACAGAATCTTCTTCCATTTGACCGGCTCAGCGCATTCCTTATGCATCGAGAGCAGGATATCAATGTGGTTCTCATACACCTCGACTTCGTAGGCCGCCTGTTCGAGGGCCTCCATTCTCGCGAACTCTTTCTGCCGCTTCTCCAGCTCACGTTGGCGGCGATGCGCATTACGTTCTGCTCGCCTTGCAGACGCTTGCAGAGATCGAACTGTCCCTTTCCAACCCATCACAATATTCCTTACTGGCTTCGTGATGGCACATTAACATAGCCGCTATCACAGCTTGAACTGGCTGCATCATTTGATCCCGTCTCGCCCCTAGCGACAATGATTTCTCCACGGAACTGCAGGTTATTCAGCCGAAAGAGGTAGGCCAAAGACGAGGTGGAGTGCTACTTCGAGATACAACACATCGGGCCCTGATCCAGCATGTGGCCTGATCATCTATTACTCAGGGAGATGGGTACCAGTGAAGCTCACAACGCGGGTATCTCACGGTCTTCGTCCACGGCCACAGGCTTTGGGAATTGAGCGTGACCATCGCTCCCGTTTGGGAGCTTTGGATAGAAAGAGGTAAATGATGACCGCTAGCCTACGACGCGTTGCTGGCGGTGAACTCAGAGTTGATTTTTGTGGGAGCGGGCTTGCCCAGCGAACACGGGCGTAGCCCGTGCCAGCTACCTCCAATGCATGGGCCGGCCGCTTCGCGGGACAAGCCCACTCCCACATAATTACTGGCAACTGCACTGGCACCCCTGGGTCGAAAACAGCCAGTGGTGACCGACCGCAATCGATTCTTTGCAGCCGTTCGAGGTATCTACGAAACCGAGTTCAATTCAGCCACACAAGCGCACTCGAAAGTTCCTTCCATAGTTTCCGCTGCTTGCCAGCGATCCACGTTTCGCTATACCCCAAAAGGGTTGCATGGCACGTTGATATCAGTAATCCTTCAGTTTAGGCGCTTCAAACTGGCATGATTTTCTAGCGCTGAACCTATGGGATTGTCCCGCTAATGCCATGACTGAGGCAGGGCACGTACAAGGCGCACATTGCGTTTGGGGAGTCAGAATCGATATGGCGACATGCACCGCACCTAGTAAGGGTCACCGCTCCGCAAGCGCGGCAGCAAATTGTCCTGCGTGTAGAAATCGCTATGGGGGCTATGGAGCACGCTCATATTCCTCCACCTCATACTCTTCTCCGTCATCATCCTCTTCATCTGGTGGGGGTGGGGGGCGCACGTCACGTGCTTTGCCCAGTGGAGTTCCGGAAATCTATCGTCGTCCGCTATCTGAGGTACCAAGCCTAGTCCGCAGCGAGGTTCCAACTCCGGCGCAGTCGAACGGGCAAACCTATGACGTGTTCATATCTCATGCATCTGAGGACAAGGACGAGTTTGTCAGGCCATTGGCCAATGCGTTGATTGCAGTTGGGCTCAAGGTATGGTTTGACGAAATGACACTTCGTATCGGGGACAGCTTGCGTCAAAAAATTGATAAAGGCTTGGTTAATAGCCGCGTTGGACTTGTGGTTCTGTCCCCAGCGTTTATCAAGAAGGGATGGACGAATTACGAATTGGACGGGATCGTTACCCGCTCGGTTTCTGGCGAACAGATATTGCTGCCGATTTGGCACAACATCACCAAGCAGCAGGTGATGGATTTCAGTTCTTCGATCGCGGACAAGGTGGCGCGCAGCACCGCGGTGCACACCATTGATGAGATCGCTGCTGAGATCGCCGATTTGCTAAAGTCTAATGATGCCCAAGCATCCTAACATCAAGCGTCCACACAGCATGCCTGGAGATAATCGGGCATGCCCATCCGCTGTTGCCTGCCCTTGGGACATCCCGGCAGGCTAATCGCCTTCTCCTCCCCAGGGGGGCCGCCAGATTCAAGGTGTCGACAGCAATGCCAATGGATGCCTACGGATTCAACTTCGCCATTGGAGTACCGAAACACCAGCCATTCTTGTGCCAAGCCACTTGCAGACTGCTCAGATGCAGATAGTGACAATGACCTCGGACAAAACCAGGTATTGATGATTGGCGGCTCAGAAAAGTGTGGTCGCGAAGACATCATCGTCGCAATCTGAGCTCGGCGAGTCTACGGACATGTTGAGCACTTATGAAATAGCTACTTTCAGTGAATCCCAGCTCAGTTGCCCAAACTGCAACTCACCCCCCAATAATTGGGAGCTTCGTCCAAGGGCGAAGATCTGCTGCCACATAGATATGGGCGCAGTCCCGAAGCGCGCGTCCATCTAACCGCACGTCACCCAGCTACTATGGAATCCAAAGCCTTGCACCAATCAACGTATGGCAAAAGGTCTACTGATCTCGCCGACACCGCCGCATGAACCAAGATCGATAATTGCGGGTCAGTCTGTAACGGGAGATTGCAACTGGCGGGGTACAGCGAATGGTTTCATTTGATCTACAAAGGATGCTCATTGGCGAGTTCCCGCTGACCTTCCTCTTGGAGGTCGCCCTTCGTGTTTCAGCGGCGTTTCTAGCCGTGTTCTTCTTTTTGAAATTCAGTGGTCGACGCGGAATCAGGCAGCTGTCCCGATTCGAGCTCGTGGTGATCCTCACCTTGGGCTCAGCCGCAGGCGATGTGACTTTTTATGAAGATGTACCCCTCCTCCCGGTCGCATTGGTTTTCCTTACGCTCTTGCTGCTCTATCGCGGAACCGTCTACATGATGAGGCGCAGCAAAACATGCGAGGCCTGGATCGATGGACTGCCCATCACGGTCGTAAAGGACGGAATGTACGAGATCCATTAGCTGCGGAATTTGAACATCTCGTCCAACGAGCTCTTCATGGAGCTGCGCCAACAAGGCGTGGAGCATCTCGGCCAAGTTCGACTCGGCCTATTGGAAACCGATGGCGATCTCAGTCTGTATTTCTATGGGCAAGATGACACCCGGCCAGGGCTGTCGGTGCTCCCAGTCGAACATCGTCCGGAGTACCTGGCACCGCCGAACGCGGGCCTTCACTGTTGCGTCAGCTGCGGCTTCCCAACCTTCCATGAACCTCAAGACTCAGTCGTGTGTGAACGCTGCGGACATAACGTCTGGTCACCTGCATTGGATACCGTGCGCAACCGCTAGACCTAATCCACTTAATAGCGCGGGGGTTGGACAGGCACCGTCTTCACTGACGGATTTATTCACGCCCTTTTCACATGCTATGTGGGAGCGTTAGCTATCCCTACGTGTGATAGAAGCTCCCTTGCCCGCCTAGCAGCGGGCTTTCTTTTGCCCGCCATTCCTCATCGACTCGGGCCATTCGTCCGTTGGGCTGTCCGCTTCATCGGCCAAAGCTGTCCTCTAAGGACATCAGCCAGAGGCTTCCTCATGCGACAGCTATTCCAATCGATAACTCTTCCCCTTGCCTGCACTCTGCTGTGGGCATGCGCCGCTCCCGAAACGAAGTCTCCTGTGGAGGCACCAGGCCGGCCAGAGTCGGCAAAAACCCAGTTGCTGGAAACCGGCGCCGCGACGCTGCAGTCCAAGCCGCCCAT
This sequence comes from Pseudomonas sp. NBRC 111131, assembly GCF_001320525.1. Classification (NCBI taxonomy): domain Bacteria; kingdom Pseudomonadati; phylum Pseudomonadota; class Gammaproteobacteria; order Pseudomonadales; family Pseudomonadaceae; genus Pseudomonas; species Pseudomonas sp. NBRC 111131. The sequence continues at coordinate 56,833 of NZ_BCBH01000027.1, forward strand.
TGAGGCCATCAACGCCTACCTGGATGGATTTCACTTCTACAACGGCCATCAGGACGTGCAAATGGAAGCGCATCACTACTGCTCCATCCTCAACGAGGATGTCATTCAGTGTGTGATATTCGACGGCAATACCAAGTGTGCGAAGATCATGGGCGTCGAGTACATCATCGACGAGAAGCTGTTTGCCGGATTACCAATCAAGGAGAAGGCGATGTGGCACAGTCATGGCTACGAGGTCGCGTCTGGGCAGCTGATCGCCCCAGGCATCCCTGCTCCTGCTGAACATGCCTTGATGGAGCGACTGGCGCATACTTATGGGAAGACATGGCACACCTGGCACACCGATCAGGATAAATCGCTGCCTGTAGGTGTGCCGCAATTGATGATGGGCTTTACCGCTGATGGCCAGGCTAGCCCGGCGATGGTCGAACAGCGCAATCGGCGCCTGGGTGTGGATGCTGCAAAAACCAAAGCTGAGCGGGCTGACATTCGTATTCCTGATGCTGATCCCCAGGCGAATGGCTGGCAGCACGGTAACGTCATTCAAATCACCGATCCAACCGGTGCCCATTTACATCGCCCTTCAACAGCTACACCATCCACTACAAATAGCCGATCCAGCCAATAGCCGCCTGCATCAGCTTTGTGTGGATGGGGCCTCGGGCGTGTCCCCCCTTTCGGGGGAGCGGCTGTCGTGTACCGCACCCTGGCGCTGCCAGGGTCACGGCCCTACCGGGCTTCCATCCTCACGCCTCCGCCCCTCCATGGGCTGCGCGCTCCGCTTGCTAGTTGCCGACACTCAAATGCCCGGCCTAGTCCTTGTCTCAAAGTGAACGATCAGCACACCGCGACACTCCATGTACCGCACCGTGTTTAGTGATCAGCACGGCGAGGGAAGGATTCTGATCAACGTCCATGGAGAGGAAAACTGTGAGCGTCACCTTGAGATGTCTCAAATGCGGTGGGCAAGACCTTGTAGTACCACAGAGGTTGAACAAGAAGGCTATCCTCACGTGCCGAGGGTGTGCCGCCATTGCCAATTATGGCGATCTGATGGAGGCAGAAGGTAGACGGCTGATTGCCGACATCAGGCAGCGCCTGCCTCTCTTGGACGCCGGGTAGTGGCATACCGAGCGCGGACAACTGCACAAGCTATGCAGCAACCTTTATTACACGATTCGTTGCGCTTCACGATCTTTCGCGCACCCGGTCAGCTAATACGAAAGTAAAGGGAGCGTCCCTAATTCGCCAAGCATCTCACCAGAACACACAGGCTCTCTGTGTGACCACACGAGGTGCGAGATCATGGCAAACGATCAAGAAAAAACCGGTCAGCAAGGTGGCACCACTCAAAACAATCCTGATGGCTTCGAGAATGATCCACACCGACCATCTGAGCCTGATCAAAGAGGTGGACAGTTGTCGGAGAGCGAATCCGACCTTCAACGAGATTTGCATCAAGATGGTCAGGATTTAGGCGGTGGGTACCAAAGCGATCACCAGGGCGCAGTTGGTACAGCTCATAGAGGCGGCATGGGAGGTCATACCACGGGGCCCAAATCGGACAATGGCCAAAGCGAAATTGACGAAGCTTCGCAAGCGGTGCAGGACGAAGACAGCGGCATGACTGAAGACAACCGGTAAGGTTGTTTAGGGCCAGGGGAGCTGGAAGCCCTGGCCTTGCTCATGGCCCCGCTCTATTTGCAGTAAACAGTACAGAGCTCATTAACTCGTGTCGTGAAGCTTTGGCTCATCATCCCCATGACAGGTCGACCGGGGCGCTCGCCAGACGCATCGTTCCCATCGTCCATGGATTGCCCCCCCATCAGCTTCTCACTCGCCACTAGCTGAGCAGCCCGAACAGGTCACCACTAATCTCATTACGCTGGCTGAGGTCGAGCAACAGCACCTCCGCTTTGCTGTAGCGGAAACCCTCCCGGTAAATCCGCCCCCTCATGCGCAGCCTTTGTCAGCAAAAGCGTATCGCCTGTTGGACAAAGCAGTTCGACGAGGATGCCTCTGGGCAACCCAGAGCTGAACTGCCGAGATTATCAGCGTGCTCAATTCCTTTGGCGAGTGACAGCAGTCGCCCCGTAGCGGACGCTTGCTTTAGTATCAAATCAGTCGCGTTGCGCTGGAAGTCACCAACCAGATGCCAGGGAGCTACGCTTCTACAGACTCAACGGAAAAGATACGCGATTAGGACGGAGGGCAGGCTGCATGCGGTTGTCGACATTCATCACTCAGCACATGGGCAGCATCCTGCAGGCTTGGGAGGATTTCGCTCGTACCGTTGAATTACCTCGCGAAGCGCTTAGTGACAAGGGCTTAAGAAATCATGCCGCCTTCATCCTCCAAGCCGTGGCTCGCGATATGGATACACCACAGAGCTTGCAGCAGGAGATCGATAAATCGCAGGGTTTAGGCCCAGCTATTGAGGGCGAAAGCGCTGCTGAGACTCATGCCGTACTTCGCCTTCTGGATGGATTTACCCTCGATCAGATGGTATCCGAGTACAGAGCCCTCAGATCCAGCGTGCTCAGGCTTTGGCTTTCACAGGAAGCATCACTCGATCAAGCGGATCGTGTACCCGAAATAATCCGTTTCAACGAAGCTATCGATCAGGCTCTTGTAGAGTCCATCGCATCCTATGGCAAGGCTGTCGATACCACACGCAAAATGGTGCTGGGGGTACTGGGTCACGATCTTCGATCACCACTAACGGCCATTAAAATGGGAGCGGCGCTGCTTACCAGAGCCAAGCAGTGGGGAGACCGTGAACAGAGCTTGGCGGTGCAGATCGATACGAGTGCCGAACGTGCCAATCAGTTGGTAAACGATCTACTGGATCTCGCCAGATGCAACCTGGGCCTGGGCATCACGGTGCAACGTCAGGATATCGATCTGACTTCGTTGTGTGCCAGGGTTGTACAAGAGGTCTGCTTCGCCCATCCACAGATTAACGTTGTTTTCGAACGTACCGATGCACTGCCGGCGAGCGTCGATCCGCTACGCATGAGCCAGGTGATATCCAATCTGATGGTAAATGCCATACGACACGGGGATGTTGAGCGGCCGATTCGAGTAGGTGCTAGCTGCGTTGAGAACATGGCCGTAATTGAGGTACACAACTGGGGAAAACCAATCTCTGCCGACCAGATCACCTACCTATTTGATCCTGAAGCACGCTTAACACGCGCAAGTCGTGCTGACGGTGAGCAGAGCCAAGGTCTAGGGCTAGGGTTGTTCATAGCCAAGGAAATCACGGCCAGCCATGCCGGCAGCATTCAAGTCGTATCTAGCCCTGAGCAAGGCACGACTTTTCGAGTGAGCTTTCCGAGACAGCCATCGACATAATCCCTGTTATTAGAACGAGCGAAAAGCTTGCTCTTTGACCTTGGGGAGAAACCTCAAGGTTAGCTGGGTCGATAGCCGCCGCTTGCTTCCGTTGCCAGGAGACTGGCCCAGAAACGCCGAAATCCGTTTGGGATGACTAACGAAAAAAAGCCCGCGCCTTAGGCACGGGCCGCTCAGAGAGCAACACCCGCCCTGATCAGTTATCCAGCTCGTCTTTGATAATCTTGCCGTCGTGCGGATCAACCTGGAACTCGTATTGCTTGCCATCAGCCTTGATACCCTCGCCTTCCCAGTGACCATCGTCAGCTTCGATCTTGGTAATCTGGGTGTAGCCTGCGCCTTTCAAGGTGGCCTCAGCCTGATCCTTGTTCACCTTCCAGTCAGCACCGGGCGTATCAGCCCATGCAGAAGTAGCCCCCATAGCACCAACCAACGCCAGGCCAGTGAACACTCGTGTCATCGCTTTCATCACTAACTTCCTTTTTTCATGACAGTTAACGATCCGACCCGAACGCTGATCTTGACGTTCAGTTTGTGTTGAAAGACGAGACTGATTCCGGGCACCCATCATGGTGAACGAGCTCCTGCAGGTCTCGTGAAAGCAAAGCAGCGGCTGTGGGTTTCAGCATGGTTGAACTCAGCTCCTCCCAACAAATCCACTTACAATGAACGATGCCTCTGCCAAGCGCGACGCAGCAACCGTCGGGTACGTCAGTCGTAAAAATATGGTGGAGAACATTGCCTACCTCGACGGTGCCCACAGCGTTCAAGCCTGAGCAATGAAGCGCCAGCGCCTTCCAAAGCTCACGGGCAGCGGCAACGATTGGCGCTTCGCCGGTCGCGAGCACGCCGCTTGGAAACTTCCATTTAGCCCCCTTCCTGCGGACAAGCAGAACCTTGTCATTTCGTAAGCAGATGATCGTGGCCTTAGCTCTGACTGGGCGATGCGTAGTGACGCTCATAAGGGATCGCACCTAGAGAATGGGCGACATCCTTAACGCGAAAATGATCATCCATGATCTGATGATCCATGGCTGAATGCAGAGTTCCGAATTGACGGTTTTCCATGCGAAGAAGCATGAAGTCTCTGAATTCCCACCGGTCACATGATCATGAGTGAGTCAAAGACATGCACTGGAATGTCCTGAAATGATTGAAACCACCGATCTAGACGAAACGGACTAAGCTCGCTTGAAGGAGAGGTAATCAGGAGGCAAGGATGCGACATCGAGGAGCAGTATTTTGGGCTTGGGCAGATCCAGCTCTACAGCACCATTCCCACGAGGAAGAGCTAGATGATGGAGCCAAGCTCGATGTTCAGGTTCGGCTCTCCCGTACTGGCGACACGCAGTTGTTCATCGGGATCTACGAGCGCTCGGGCTTGGCCAGGATTGAAGAAGCCTATGCAAAACGGCCTGGTGAATCGGTAACTCGGGCCATGGCGTGGGGCGCGGGCAGGGGTCGTGCGCTGGCTCTATCCGCCCTGGAACGAAAGCAGCACATGGGGTAGGAGGACGAGACAATGGCTGATCAGCTAGCCCAATTTGACGCTGAGATCGCGTTCTTGGATCAGATAGCTGCGGAGCTAGAGCGCCAGGTTGGGCCTAGCCCTGTCACTCGCACTCTGGTCATCGCCTGGCTGACCGAGTGGGTGAAAAAGCCGGGCGCATTGAAACCCGACTCACCACACCTGCCTCAATCTCTCAAAGCGGCTTATACCGCCTGGATTCATCAAGAAGTGGATCACTGAGAAAAATTGCGACCCTCGGCTACCAGCACATTGTTTAAGCAAGCCGTTGCGAAGGCTGGTTTCGCTCGGTGGCGAGGCACCTCGCACGGCCAACCCCCCAGGCCAAGGCACGCGTCATCGACTCTCCTGGACGCGTGTCGAAGGCTTCTTCATGCAGTGCCATACCACTGCCGGCATACACGCCTATGAACATTTGAGTGCTGCCCGTTCGCGACAACCGCACTTGGATATCCATCGTCGTGCCGTCGTCCAGCGTCTCATCGTGAGTTCGGTGATGAAGCGTCGGGTCTGACCATTTCCAAAAAATGTCACCGCGTATGCGCATGCCGCTCTCCTACGACTTTAGTATTAGACAGATGGTCATCCCACCATAGCCCACAGCGGCTCTCATGCATCCAAATGGCCGGCAAATCCATTCATAATCAGACGGTTGGAGTTGTTACAGCGTTTTGCCGAACTGATGATAATCGATGAAACCTGCATGCTAGAGCGGCCCTGGCGATTTTCCTGCTGATCTATTTACGTTACCCTCCGCGCCGCCAAAACAACACCAAGGAGATGGCGGGCATGAAGATCGATATCCAGGTCGACGAACACGGATCAGGCTGCAAAGTAATCATTGACGGCCATCCAGTTTCGTTCGCGAATGCAGTTGAAGCTGAGGCCTATGTTGCTCGTCTGCAAGAGCGGCTGCAGGCCGCTCAACATGCCTTCGTAACATCTGCAGAAGCTTCAGCCTGAGCAGCCACCGAACCAAAATCTATACTCGCCCATCACATCTGATGTGTAAGCGATACGGTGAGTGGTTCAGCACCCGTACTTCATCAAGGGGGAGGACGAGATGGCGTTTGTTGACCTGTACGTTGCGAGTTTGTAGAGCTCGAAGTGACGCTTATGAATGCCAGAGAACGCCTTCTGGCTTCGACCGATGACGAGGCGTTACATGACATGCGGATCGCCGTCAGACGTATCCGAAGCTTACTGATCCCCGTCCGCAAGCTCGAAGGCGTGGAGCGCTTGAAAGCAGCTGCCGCCGAGGTAGGTCGACTTACTACTCCCACCAGAGATCTTGAGGTCATGGCGGGAGAGCTGGATACACGTGGACTGACCGAAGCCGCCCAGGCCCGAAGAAGTCGATTGCCTGATCAGTACAAAGCTATCGCGAAGAGTCAGGAGCTCAACGAACTGTTCACCGCCCTCGATCTCTGGCCGGCAACTTTCAGATCCTCTTCTGCTGGGCATGACGATAAAGCGCTGCGTGGGGCGGTGATGAAGTCACTGACCAAGCTGCTGGACAAGGTACATATCGCGGTAGATGACAAGCATCACGACCGCCATGAGTTGCGGATCCTGGTCAAGCGGGCTCGCTATCTCACCGAAGCATTTGAAGAGTTGTCGCCGCTCTCCCCTGAAGCTGCGAAATCGCTGAAGAAAGTTCAGGGTGCCTTGGGCTCATGGCACGACCACCACCAATGGTGCCTGCGTGTCCACGAAGAGCCTGATCTTCAACCTCTCGAAAGTCTCTGGGCAGAGTCGTCGGAGAAAGAACTGGCGCAGGCTGAGGCCGAACTGAAAAAGCTGAAGCAGCTGCTTCCGGCCATCTCGAAGAAGGCCCAGACGCAGAAGAATGAAGCGGACGCCGAAGCGCGCAAGCGCTCGGGATTTGAAACAAACGGTTAACGTGGCCTGATCAGGCGCAGCGTTTCAGGATGGTTTTGATCGGGCGCCTTACTCGACGCTTCGGTACATCCCTAGCCTTGATCCAACGACAAGCTTCGATCTCGTTTCGAGGGCGTGGTTTATCGTCTGACTTGCGGGCTTCGAACAGGTAATGGATCACCTTGTCTTCCCGGTACATCGTGAGGTAACGGAGCTCGTCGAATGCGAGACCAGTTTCTTCGGCCATCTCCCGCATAGCCGCCTCATGCGGCGTCTCGTCTCGCTCGACTCGGCCACCAGGTAGGTTCCACTTGGCGTTGCGCTTGCGAACGAACAAGACTTCACCATCCTTGCGATAGATGATGGTGGCGCGCAGCTTGATGCCTTTGCGTTTCGCTGTTGCAGTGTCCATTGCCTTCATGCGCTGCCCTTAACGTTGGCTGGCCTAGATCCGGCAGGTTCCTTGCCGAGAATAAATCTTCCGTGTGTCGGTTAGATGACCGGTGTAACGAGGGCAACGTTCAAGTTATCGGCGCCGAAGCGTGTAATGCCCTGCTCAGGTAAGTCGAACGCCTTTCGACGCATCAAGTGAACTTCACCAGATCATGAGAGCCTTCCGTCAAAGGGAGGACAAGTGATGAGCCCATCGAGAGAACTTCATTCCACCGTCATCTGCCTGCAGGCAGGGAAGGTATTGCTTGTACGCAAGGAGGCACCTCAGTGGTCACTCCCTGGCGGGAAAATCGATCCTGGCGAAACGCAGCTTGAAGCGGCACGTCGTGAACCACGGGAAGAAACGTGCCTAGAACTGACTGACGCTCAGTTTTTGGGGCATCACGTGCTCCAAGCGGAAGAGCACTGGCTGTACCGAATGGCCGTTCCGGCCAGCATGATGCCTCGACCTTCGCACGAGATAGTGGAGTGTCGCTGGTTCTCGATCCAGGAAATCACCAAAACCTCAGTCAAGCCAACCAACGTAGATCTGCTAAGACGAGAAGGAATAATCACCGCTAACGAATAGCCTGAATCAGCCAAGGAGCTTGATGTTCAATAGGCAGCAGCACTGATGAGTATCGATCAGAAAACTTGCCCGTCCCAAGAAAAGTATCGGTACGAGGAGAAATTTTCTGGTTTTGGCTGGGCTTGCCTACTCCCCCATCGTACTGAATGGCGGTCGCTTAATGCCTTTCCTATTTGGCTCATTGGCAATGCTTTTGGCCCGTCCTATCCCCCAAGCCAGCGCACGATTCATCGATTCGCCCGGCATGGCAGCAAATGCCTCTTCGTGAAGGGGCATTCCACTCGCGGCATAAACCCCGATAAAAACCTGGGTGGCTCCGGTTCGTGACAACCTCGTCTGGACTTCTATAGCGGTTCCGTCGTCCAGCGTTTCATCATAACTGCGGTGGGCAAGCGCGGGGTCAGCCCATTTCCAGAAGACATCACCACGTATTCGCATGCCAGCCCCCTTTAGCTTTAAAGCGGAACGGTTGAAGCCCCCGAGCTTGGGATTCTCACAGCTAGCCCTTTCGAACAGCCGATTATGATGGATGGCCACCGATTCGTCCCAGCAGCTCCATTTAGATCGCTCTGATATCGATGTGATCCGATTGGTTCAGCCAACTTTCGGATAGGCAGCGAATCAGTACCGCCTGCCTTGTTGGTCTGAACTTTGCTGTCCGCCATGGCTTCCCCTGCATACCGATCACGAAATTACGCGGCTGCAGGAGCTGACATTCATGAGAGCACTGACCTACCACGGAGCACACGACGTCAGGGTCGATAACGTTCCTGACCCGATCATCGAGCAAGAAGACGACATCATCCTCAGGGTCACCGCCACAGCCATTTGCGGTTCCGACTTGCACCTTTACCGAGGCAAAATCCCAGAAACCGAAGCCGGCGATATCTTCGGCCATGAGTTCATGGGCATCGTCGAGGACACCGGGAATGCCGTCACCAATCTCCAGATCGGCGACCGCGTGGTGATTCCCTTTGTGATCGCTTGCGGCAACTGCTTCTTCTGTCAGCACGATCTGTTCGCTGCCTGCGAAACCACCAATACGGGGCGGGGCTCGATCATCAACAAGAAGGGCATTCCCCCGGGCGCCGCGCTGTTCGGATACAGCCATCTCTATGGCGGTATCCCTGGCGGCCAAGCGGATTACGTGAGGGTGCCCAAAGGTAACGTCGGCCCGTTCAAAGTGCCCACCGACCTGGCCGATGACAAGGTGCTGTTCCTCTCGGACATTCTGCCCACCGCTTGGCAGGCGGTCATCAATGCCGAGATTGGCCAGGGTTCATCGCTGGCGATCTATGGTGCCGGGCCGGTGGGCTTGCTAAGCGCCGCCTGTGCGCGAATGCTCGGGGCACAGACCATCTTCATGGTCGATGACAACGACTACCGCCTGGCCTACGCCCGCGAGGCTTACGGCGTCATACCGATCAATTTCGAGCAAGACGACGATCCCGCCGACAGCATCATCCGCCAGACACCAGGCATGCGCGGCGTCGATGCAGTGATTGATGCGGTCGGTTTCGAGGCAAAGGGCAGCACTGCCGAAACGGTGATGACGGCGCTGAAAATCGAAGGCAGCAGTGGCAAGGCGCTGCGCCAGAGCATTGCTGCAGTGCGTCGCGGCGGCGTTGTCAGTGTGCCGGGTGTGTACGCCGGCTTCATCCACGCCTTCATGTTCGGCGACGCCTTCGACAAAGGCCTCACGTTCAAGATGGGCCAGACCCACGTGCAGAAATACTTGCCTGAACTTCTTGAACACATCGAGGCGGGACGCCTGCAACCGGAACTCATCGTCACCCACCGCCTAGCACTCGAAGAAGCGGCCATGGGCTACAAGATGTTCGACCAGAAGCAGGACAACTGTCGCAAAGTCATCCTGGTGCCGGGCGCTGCACCGGGCACCTTGGGCCCTGACTACGTGTAGAGGAGACAAGATCATGAATGAGGTCGCCAGCTACTTCTGGATTGCCGTCGCGGCAATCCTTTTACTCATCGATCTGTGGGCCATTGTCAGCGTGTTCAGAAGCGACAAGTCAGATGCAGTCAAAGCGGCCTGGGCCCTGCTGATCGTCGCGCTACCGTTAATTGGCCTAGGTATCTGGGGCGTTGCTGGCCCGCGCGGTATCAAGCGCGGTACCGGGCCCACTTCCGACGAGCACAGCAAAGGCTGACATTTCCGAGCTCCACTTACAGGGGTTTCAATATGATCGATCAAGCGACAGGGATGAAATCAGGCGAACGCTATCGCGTGGAAAACGTGGAGCGCGCTCATCAGTTTCCAGGCTTCTTTCAAGACGGGAAGTATTATCTCGGCCCTGAACTTCTCACCGCCGTGGGCTGGCTCGAAGGTACACGCTTCATCTACGACAGCCTGGATGCTGAAGGTGAGCCCGTATTTCCAAACCGAGCGGCAGGCACGGTCGAAGGGCTGACGTTGACCCTGGTCGATGGCACCTCCCTTGAGCTCTCGCGGATCGAGGCCAGCGACCCCATTGCACCCCTTGACCCCAGCGCCTCGGCTACGAAACGAGAAGCGCCTGACCGTGGCGCTCCGCTCAGAGGGCCTCTGCGCGGCAAGGTCGTGGTCATCACCGGCGCATCCAGCGGCATAGGCCGAGCCGCCGCGCATGCCTTTGCGTGCAAAGGTGCTCGCCTTGTACTCGCCGCACGCGATGAAGAGGCGTTGTTCGACGTGCTGGATGAATGCACCGATTGCGGTACGGATGCCATAGCGATCACGACCGACGTCACCCACAGCGACCAGGTTCAAGCGCTTGCCGCTCAGGCCGCAGACTTTGGACAGGGACGGATCGATATCTGGGTCAACAATGCCGGGGTCGGCGCGGTCGGCAATTTCGAAGAAACGCCGTTGGAGGCGCACGAGCAGGTCATCCAGACTGACCTGATCGGTTACCTGCGAGGGGCCTACGTCGCCCTTCCCTTCTTCAAGGCACAGGGCAGCGGCATTCTGATCAACACGCTGTCGCTGGGCAGCTGGGTGGCACAGCCCTACGCCGCCGCGTACTCGGCGAGCAAGTTCGGCTTGCGCGGACTGACCGAGGCATTGCGGGGCGAATTGACTGAGTTTCCCAACATCCATGTGTGCGATATCTATCCAGCCGTCATGGACACACCAGGCTTCCGAGACGGCGGTAACTACACCGGGCATGCGCTGACACCGCCAGGCCCCGTATACGATCCCGAAATGGTGGCGAAGGCTATGGTGGCCTGCGCAATCTCGCCTCGTGCTCACACCACGGTTGGCGCTGCGGCGCGCCTCGCGCATTTGGCCAGCTACCTGATACCAGGCCTGCCTCTGTTGTCAGGAAGGCTGACGCGCTGGGGGATAAATCGCAGCCCCATAGCCGAAGCATCATCAGGCAACCTCTTTGAGCCTCCGAGTGGCAGGAGGGGTATCGACGGAGGTTGGAGGAAGCCAAAAGATAAGACGCTCCTGCTGATCGGCGCAGCGGCGCTGGGAATCCTTGTGGGTTTTACCCTCACACATTCACGACGCAGGGATAACTAGAGGCGGTCTGCGTACCGAGGAATGAGCGTGATTGCGAGATCACGTTCGATCCTACTCTGCTGACGAGCTTGTGGGATTAACCGAGCGATAGTCCTCCCCTGCTACCGCTCTCAAGTAAGCAGCGTCAGCCTCCAGACGAAGATCGCGCCATTCCTGCCAGCAGATAATCCCTCGACGATCCATCTCATCGGCCTGGCGAAGCAATTCCTCATGATATTCGTCTGGCGAATCCATTCGTAAGGCCCTGCTTTCCAGCACGCGGTACCAGTCTGCCAGACAGTTGAGCTTCAGCAATTGGGCGGCAGAGAGGTTTTTCTCGAACGTTCGCATCAGGAGGCCTCACACGCTGATGGAGGGTTGAGTCACGAAAATTCCAGAGGTTCAGTAAAGCGGTGTCAGCGGCGTCGATGTGTCCAGAGGGTCGCACCGTTATAGTTCCGCTCAAGGATGGGTATGGACGGCACTGACTCAAGTTGGAGTGAATTTCTTGAACGCTGGCGATGTCGTAGTGATGGCGCGCTGCTACGTCTTGCTGGAAGAAAGCAAGCAGACCTGGATGTCCCTCCCTTCCTGCAGCCGCATGTCCGAGTACCCGTATGAAAGAGCTGCTTTCCGCTGCGAAGATAATTCGCCCAACTGTTCTCATCGTTGAGGACGAACCCATGATTCGAGAGCTTTTGACCCTGTACCTGGAAGAATGGGGGGCCATGGTGACAGCGTTGGCGACTGCCGATGACGGCAATGAGGCGTTGAGGAAGCAAGATTGGACGCTGCTGATAACGGATGTACAAACGCCTGGTTTACTCAATGGGGTTGATCTTGCCTGGATGGCAAGCCAGCAAAAACCTCAGACGCGCATCATTGTCATGAGCGGATACTACGAATTTGCAGGGAGAGTGTTGCCGCCAGGTGCGGAGTTCCTTCCTAAGCCGTGGCCAATAACCCAGCTCCAGGAACTGCTCTGCGCTCAGCTTAACCACGCCGACGGGGCTGGAAGGTCGACGTCTGCCAAGCTTGATCCTTTCCAAACGTTCGCGAACAAAGCTTAAGGACGCCACACACGCCTGCACCGGTTCTTTCGCGCAACCCGTCGGCCTCGGCTAAAACCCACGGAGTAAACACCCCGCGCCCCGACGTCCGAGTTGAACACAGACTTTCCTGTGTGACGACATGAGGTGAAAGATCATGGCTAACAACCAAACCAATCGTGGCCATCAAGGTGGCACTGCTCAGAACAATCCTGGCAATTTTGCCAATGATCACGAGAAGGCGTCGGAGGCAGGTCGCAAAGGCGGGCAGAGTTCAGGCGGCAATTTTGCCAACGACCGTGAGCGTGCCTCCGAAGCGGGCCGTAAAGGCGGGCAAAACAGCCACGCCGGCGGTCGCGGTAGCGAAAACCGCTAACTGGCGGTGATCCAGTGCCAGGGCAATAGCTGCCCTGGCACTTTTCTCCTGAACGGCCATCAGGAAACCCTTTCCTTCCACGCTTCGTATCTGGCAAGAAGCGGCTGGACACTCAACCCATGCAGCAGAATACTCAACGCCACCACTGACAGCACCAGGTTGATGCTCTGCGCGGCCAACGTGGGAAGCAGCCCATGATTGAGGGCATAGAACAGGTAGTAGAAGCTACCGATACCTCGGATACCAAACCACCCCAAAAGCCCACGCTGGCGGATATCCAGCACTCCCCGAGCCGGAAACAGCAGGATACTGATGGGGCGAATGACAAAAAACAAAGCGCCGGCCACCAGCACTGCCCGCCAGTCCCAATGCTCAATGAGCACTACCCCGAGCAGGGTCACCAGAAACACTTCCATTGCCCGTTCGATCAGGCTACCGAAAGCCAGCATGTCACCCAACATGATCCCCGCTGCTACCTGCGAGTCGTCGAGCCCTTTCAAATCGCCTTTGACGGCTAGCTCCGGCGCCACGTGCTGGTGACCCACCACAGGCTGTACCAGATGTTCAGCAGCCGGTTCTTCTGGGCTATTGGCGGTCTGCACCTCCGCCTGCCGTAAACCGAGGCCCGCAGCGAACACCGCGAGGAACCCATAGGCCTGTATCGACTCGGCGCTCACGTATGGCAACGCAATCAGGGCAAGGGCCAGATAGTCATTGGGCGAGACGGTGCTGTCGTCGTTGCGCAGACGCAAGAACAGCGTGAGCTTGCCCAGGCCGCGCCCCATCCAGTAGCCAAGCAACAGGCCTGCGATTACTGCCCACAGCATGTCCTTGAACAACCAGTCACTGAACCAGGCCTGGCCATTGTCCTGTTGCAGGAACAGTCCAAGCATGACGAAGGGAAACGCCACGCCGTCGTTAAGCCCTGCCTCACCCGACAAGCTGAAACGGACAAGATCATCGTCTTGGGCATCAACCACCTGCACCAGAGTTGCGAGCACGGGGTCAGTGGGTGCGAGGATCGCCCCGATTAGTAGCGAGACTCCCCACCCCAAGTTCAGGCCGTGATGCAGCACCAGCGTTACCCCACCGATGCAGATCAACATCACTGGCCCTGCTAGAAAAAAGGCGCTGCACCAACGGCGGTTGTGCAAGGGCAGGCGCAATTTCAAACCACTGAAGAACAGCGAAAACAACACCGCGACTTCTGTAAGGTGCTCCATCCATCCGCTCGACTTGCTCACGTCCAGCTGAAGAAAACCTAGCCCCGATGTACCCAGGCCGATACCCAGGGCAAGGCACACTACAGACGAGGTCACAGGGATCCAGCGCAGGTAGGAGGATGAGAGTGCGAGCAGCAGCAAGACTGCGCCCAGCGTGGCGAACCAGACGATGAAGGTCATCTGCGCAGAAGCCTTGGGAAAGTTTTCGAGTATTTTTTTGACTTTCCGGCACGCCACGTCGTTCCGCTGCGCTTAGTGGGTTCACCCAATACCTGAGGTAAATGTAAAAAAAGATTTCAGCGCTCCGCTGCGGTCAAACCCTATGGATCGCAATGGAGATGACGTCATGAAATTCGCCCAGTTCTGCCAATGGCTCGCCAACCACGCCGGTAAACCGAGCACCTTTTTGATCGCCGTGGTGTTGATCGCCATGTGGGCTGCATCTGGGCCCTGGTTTCACTACAACGATACCTGGCAACTTATCGTCAACACGTCGACCACCATCATCACATTCCTGATGGTTTTCCTGATTCAGAACACCCAGAACCGGGATAACGACATCATCCACGTGAAGCTCGACGAACTGATCCGCGCTACGAAATCTGCGGAGCAGTCGGTATTGGATCTCGAAGCGCTCGATAACCGGGAAATCCATAAACTTCGCAAGGAATATCAGGCGATGGGCAGCGAATGTGATCCCCACCATCAGGCGCCTGCTGAGCATCACACGGACGATGGTGCTCGGGATAACCTGCAGCGCTAGAGTCCTTGTTGGTCGAGCGGCGGGAGAGTTGAAGGTAAATTTGCAGGGTGAAGCGCCTGGCTAATAGCTTGAGCGAGCTCGTCTATCGACCACGGTTTGAAGAGGTAGGTAACGGGTGGCGTCACCTGAGAAGCATCAAGCTGGTAGCCAGAAGTCAGAATGGCGGGTAGTCCAGGCCACCTTTCGTGTGCCATGGAGATGAACTCCATACCTTTGATGCTTCCCGGAACACCATGGTCGACAACGATCAACGAGCAGTCGCTCTTAAGTCCCATCAAGTGAATCAAGGCATCTTCTGAGTTATCGAACGCATCGCAGGTGGCGCCCAACTCGATCAGGATGTCCACCAACAGGGTCTGAAGCGTTGGATCGTCTTCTACCACAATTACCGTCTTACCTGACAGCGACAAACCCTCGATGTCGAGCTTCATCACCTGCTCCAGTCCATGGTTAGATTTTCGAGTGTTTCACTCATCCGGACATGCGTCGATGGGGGCTAAAGGCCACCCATGCTCAATGGCCTTCCAACTTCGTCAAATGGGCCAAGCCTTCACGCATGAAAATCTCCACGGTCTTTGGGCCTACGCCCTCGAAACTCAGTAGCCAGCGCTTGAATCCCTCAGCATTTGATTCTTCCTGCAGTGCCTCAAGTTGAGCAGCAAGTTCCACTTCTACCTTGTTGCCAAGATCATGCAGTCGTCGGGCAGTGGATTCATCGTAGCGCGCATAGCCGGCCTGCCCGAGCAGTCTGACCAGTGTGGAATGAGAAGTCTGGGCAAGCTTAATCGGCGTACCCAGGCCCTGCTGATCGACAAGCATCCGGTACGCCTGCACTGCTACGGTGGCGCGGATGCGCTTCCCCATGAGAAAGCTGGCCAACAACCATCTGAACACGCCAAGGGCATCCGTGACCTCAATGCCGAGGTCACAGGCAGTTATAGTCTTCAACCTTTACTACGGCGCGGATCAGCAGATCGTGGGTAGGTGCGTTCCTCTTCGATAGTGCCATCCGCTTTATGGATCTTCACCGACGCCGTCTTGCCATCAAAGAAATCCGCAAGGGCGCTGACGAGCTCGTGCTTCGTCGACGCTCGTTTGGAGGCGCGTTCAGCACCGGCTTCCTTCAATTCCCATCCTTCTGATGTCGGGCTGAGGTGGTAATTGTCCATCGTGTGCTCCTCTTGGTTAAATGGCTTCGCCGTCATCCTGGATGTCTTCCTCTGCCTCGGCTGCCTCCGTTGCATCAGCGTCATTGAGTGGCGGCGACGTGGGCTTTTCCGGATCGTTAATGAAGGGCACGTCGCTTGGCCCTTTTTCTTCGGAGCCTTCGGTTTTCGGCTGCATGGCAATACCTCAAAGCAGATGGATCGGGGCGCCGGGCTTCAAGTACCTTCAGCAACCCCCGAGAATTTTTTGACTTCGATAGGTTGCGCTACGAATTCAGGGCCATCGCCGGCGAGCCGCCACTTCACCTTAGCGATGCCATAGCGCTCGGCCATCGGTCGACTGACCAACTTGATTTTCTGCTGACTGAATCTTGGGATGATGCCAACGCCGGCATCGCAACTGGCCCAGTGCCAAGCCACGGCGTTGTCCATTTTCTCCAAGCGGATGATGAACGTCCGATGGTCACCGTGCAGGTCATACTCGATTACGTACAATTGAAGTGCTGGCACAAGATCCGCTCCCTAGTTCATACGCTATTGAGCAAGCCGTAGAAGAGATAATTCCATTGGATTGCCAGGGGGCATGCACATCGCTCATGGATGGAAAATGTGCCAACTGCGTAAATTCAACGCGGTTCGTGAATCGGGCACCCATTGTGCGTAGCGCGAAACTGCGCTGACATTTCGTATGAGGGCCTGCGCACCCGCATGATGCCTCCCAGGGGACGATGCGCAGCCAACCCATGCCAGGGGCTGAATGCCATGCCATCATCGATGTCGCGTACCTTTTCATCATCCCAGGCGGCCTGCGGTTCGACCTCTACCCTGGCAACTGTCACGTAGGGGCTCAACGCTTCCGACCATTTCACTGATGCGTCCTCGATGGCCATCTTCTCGATGTCAGTGGCCAGCTGCACACGCAGCTCCCAGATGCCGCCGTTCTGCCTGAAAAACGCCTCTACGGCATGGCGAAGCCCGTCCGGGTCGCCCTTCAGCTCCACTTTGAGATCAGTCAACTCGGTTAGCGAGGGCGACACAGGAACAATGGCCAGCTTGGCGTAATAAGGGCCGTAGAGGATCGGCACCACCGTGGTGAAGGTCTCGCCCAGAATATGCGTCTGGGGATGGCCACCGAGGCTCTTCAGCGTAGCGCTTTCGCCGCCCACCGATTCGACCAGCGATTCCACTCCCCGCAGTGCGGCTGACAGTGCCTTCTTCATGCCTGGTGCCTTGTCCGTCGTCTTCGCGAGCATCTTCAGCGTTTTCAGGAACGCCTTGGGCGTTGCCGAGGTGAAGGCTTTGGCATTCTCGGTGACGAAGTCCTGGGTCACCTGCCCCTCACTGCCAGGTAGGCGGGAGCCTTCGACACCCACGATCTTCAGTGCCAAGCCCCTCGGGGTCGATACCTTGTCATCGAGCACATCCCCTGGGTTGGTGGAAAACCGCAGAAAGGCCGGCAGCGTAGCGGGCTTGGCAAAGGCACCTTGTGCCAGTTCCGCTGGCAGTCCTTCGAGGATGGTCACTTTCCCGCGCAGCAATCCGTGTCCCTTGGCATGGACACTGCGGTTGGCGTGGCCGTTGTCCTTGAACGTGGTTTCCATGATCTGCCGTAGGGTTTCAGCCAGCTCCCTGCTCGTCTCGGCTTCGTCATCCGGAATTTGCTCGAAAGAGGGCTGGAAGCGCAGCGGCATAATTGCAACGGGTGTATCCGGTTGGTTATTCATCAGGATTCTCCGGCTGCCTCAAGGGCACTGATTGGCGTTAACGCATGCTTGCGCTCTATTTGGCGAGGTCAGTTTTCAGGCGCTGACCCGCATAGGCCTGTGCGTCCTCAGCCTTCTTCACGACGGCGGCAGTGCCGAAGAACTCGTGCGTCACGCCGTCGTAGACTTTGCGATCTACCGCCACACCTGCTGTGCGTAGCGCCTGCTCCAACTGGGCGCCATCGTCGCGCAGCGGATCGATTTCCGCGTTGATGATGGTCACCGGAGGCAAGCCATGCAGGTCAGCCTTGACGAGGTTGATACGTGGATCCTGGACATCGGCAGGCGAACTGGTGACTTGGCCGATGAACCACAGCATCATCGGACGATTCAGCGGCATGGCATCGGCGTACTTGAGGTAGGAAGCGGTATCGGTGCTCGACTGCGCAACCGGATACACCGAAAGGACGTGTTTCGGTGCTGTCAGGCCAGCATCTCGGGCGCCCATTGCAGTAGCGACGGCGAGGTTGCCGCCTGCGCTTTCGCCGGCCAATGCCAGGCGCTCTGGATCCCCGCCAACGGAGGCGGCGTTTCTTGCCAGCCAACGGTAAGCCGCCAGGGCATCGTCATGCGCAGCGGGGAATTTGTGCTCAGGAGCCAAGCGGTAATCGACCGATACCACCACGGCATCGGCTTGCTTGGCCAACCCGCGTGCGCCGCCATCGTAAACTTTCCGATCTGCTATCACCCAACCGCCGCCGTGGAAGAACAGCACCGCTGGGAGAGGGCCATTGCCTGGCGGCGTATACACCGTGGCCGGCATGGAGCCTGACGGGCTGGGTATCGAGATTTCCCGCGTGGTGACGCCGGGCACCAATGACTCGGGGCTCGAACTGCGTTTCTGATCTTCCAGCACGCCCTTCACAGCATCGGCCATGGTCGGCTGCTGACGGGCCTCCTGAGGCGTGGTCTTCTCGATGGCCTTGGCATCGAAGCTGGCAAACTTGTTCAGCAGCTTCTGCATGTCGGAATCCGTGCGCAAAAGACTTTTGGTGCCACTCACAGCAAGCTCGGAGACCGAGCGCTTTTCAGGATCGCGGGCGCACCCGCCCAGCGCTATCGAGACCCCCAAGACCGAAACCGCAGCCACCCAATGGCACTTTTGCATAGGACACTCCCAAGGCGAGGGCGAAGGTTTCTTCGCCTGTCTTAAGCTCAGGGCGCCCTACTCCAATGGCGTTCAGCCAGTTCTTGAAATGTCGGACAGATGGGCATCCAGCATGAATTCGACCAGTGTTGCGGCGCAGGCCGTAATCCCCTCCAGAAGCACCATTTCGAAGCCATGGGTATTCTCGGTCGGTATAGCAATGCAACCAGCCCGGGCATCGATCCCGGCGCTCATCACCGCGCTTGCATCGGATGCAAAATCGACGAGCAATGCCGACTGGGGCTTAAAGCCGGCCTTTAGGCCAGCGGCGATCAGGCCCTGCACCACGGTGCGGCTGTAGTATCCCTTCTGGTCGCCGGTATTGATGATCGGGTTGGCCGAAAGCTCCGTGCCATATTCCTCAAGTACAGGGCCGACCTCGACAGCGATTGTAGTGTCGCCGGGCAGTCGGGAAGCTGCGTACATGGCGCCGGCATTCGACTCTTCCTCCAGCGTCGTAAGCACGAACCAAACGTCCTGCTTCAGTTTTCCTCGCCGTTCACTCAGCAGCTTCGCACAGAGAATGACAGCGCTCAGCGGAGCTCGGTCGTCGAGGAAGTGAGCGGCAATACAGTCATGTACCTTGAAGGGCTTACGCCAGTGCTGACTGAGCACGACTCGAGTACCAGGCCGAACGCCAAGTTGCTGGAGATCCGACTGGCTCTTGCGCGTGACGATATAGACATCTTTCCACTGAACATTTCCTGCCAGCACGTCTCTTCCATTCGAAGTACGACCGCTGTTGTGCATGGAACCGTAGGACAAAACACCCGGCAGGATGTGTTCATCGCCCAGGTTATCGACAGGGCAGACACCGAAGCTTATCGGTTGCGAACCACCTAGAGCGAGCACCTCCAGGGTGCCGTTCTCCAGCACATTTTTGACGATCATCGCGATCTCATCGAGGTGGGCCATAACGCGTATGGCTGCCTCTGGGCTACCAGTGCGGCCCCCACGAATCACCCCCACCACATTGCCAGCAGGGTCGATGTGCGTGTCATCACAGAATAGGCGCAGCTCGCGCAGACAAATGGCCCGTACTTCATCTTCTTGTCCGCCCGGCCCTCGGGCGTTGAGGAGCTCGGTCAGTAATGCCTCAGTCGTCAAAACGTTACCTCCATGTTTGCACGCAAACGTGTTCAGGCCAGTTGGATGTAAACCGAGTAGCTACCCAATAACACCCAGAACACCAGAAAGATCCACGGCGTCCGTAGCGAGAACAGCAATGACTTTCGATGCCCTGCACGCGAGGTTTCCGCCTCACAGAACAGCGGCGACTCGTCGTAAGCCAACCCCATCAATGGCTCGCTGCGCAGCAGGTGGCTCTGCTTGAACTGCCAGTGATCGATGATGTTGTACGCCGCCCGGATGCCAGGCCAGGCGTTGAGCGAACTCAGTACCCCGAGCAAGGCGAGGAACGCGGGCACGATGAGGGTGAACATCTCGCCCCACCCTTGATTGAGGTTTCCCATGGATGAGACGAAAGCGATGACCAGGAATGACTGCGCCGCCAGGTAGGCATCCGTACGGTTGGCCAGGATGCTGGTTTCGTACTGGATCTCACGCCGGTAAAAATCCAGACGCTCCTTGGGAGAGCCAAACATCCTGGCATTGTGCTCGCTGATCTCGTGCTCAGGGGTCGCTGGGGTAATGATTCGAGACACTCGCTACTCCGGGAATTGGGCTCCGAGCGAAGAGATGAGACTGGAGCTGAGTCCGGTAGAACAGGCGATGGGGCATGGAATTCAATTGGATTGATATTCCGCACCGCTCGTCGTACCAACCGCAGATTGAAACCAACACGCGCAGGCCAGGCTTTTCGAACCGGTATGAACGTTCTCAACTGCAGGAGCTTCTACCATGCGCGACTTCCCTACCCCACCCTTCCCTTCGCAGCCTCAAAATGTCCCCGGCTCACAACGCAAGATGGAGCCTTACCCGGATTGTGGTGAGCAGTCGTATACCGGCCACAATCGACTCGAAGGCAAGATTGCCCTTATCACCGGAGCAGACAGCGGCATCGGGCGGGCAGTGGCGATTGCCTATGCCCGTGAAGGCGCCGACGTCGCTATCGCTTATCTGAATGAGCATGACGACGCGCAAGAAACCGCGCGCTGGGTTGAGTCCGCAGGCCGTCAATGCCTGTTGTTGCCCGGAGACCTGGCGCAGAAACAGCACTGCTACGACATCGTCGAAAAGACCGTCAGCCAGTTCGGGCGTATCGACATCCTGGTCAACAACGCGGCGTTCCAGATGTCCCACGAGACCTTGGAAGAGATCGACGATGATGAATGGGTGAAAACCTTCGATACCAACATCACCGCCATCTTCCGGATTTGCCAGGCGGCCCTGCCTTCCATGCCCAAGGGCAGTTCGATCATCAATACGAGCTCGGTCAATTCCGACGATCCATCCCCCAGCCTGCTGGCCTACGCCACGACCAAGGGGGCCATTGCCAACTTCACTGCTGGCCTGGCTCAGCTGCTAGGCAAGAAAGGCATTCGGGTCAACAGCGTTGCGCCAGGGCCTATCTGGACGCCTCTAATTCCTTCCACCATGCCAGATGAAGCGGTCAAGAACTTCGGTTCGAAAACACCACTGGGACGTCCTGGTCAACCGGTGGAGGTCGCGCCGATCTACGTGCTGCTGGGCTCCGACGAGGCCAGTTATATAAGTGGCTCACGTTACGCAGTGACTGGGGGCAAACCGATCCTTTAGCGAAAAGAGGCTCGCCGAGTTGGCGAGCCTCAAACCGTTTTGCGTGGCAGTTTCAGCGTTTGTGCTGATCGTGATCACGGGCCGTTTTTTGCGCTGTCGAGTCATGTGATGTGCCGGTGGATCCATCCGGACGATGAGCATCGTTGTCTCGCTCCTCTTCCCCATGCGGCCTTGTCTGCGCACCTTCTTTTTGCCTGTCGCTCACTTTCTGCATGTTGCTCTCCTCCCATTGCCTTTGAACAAGGGAAGCCAATCCACGGGGCAAAGTTCAGGTCAGTGACACTTCAGGAGATGGGCGGGCAACAGGGGCGATGAACCAATTACCCCAGGCTCGCGTCCACCGCAAAACAAGCGAGTCGATTCTGGAATGGAAAACGACCCTGTACTGGCCGCCCTCGGCTATCTCAAAAACAACAAACTGATTTTGACCACCGCAGAATCGTGCACTGCGGGCTGCATGGTGGCTTTGTTGGCCGCGGTACCGGGTACAGGAGAGGTGCTGGAAAGCGGCTACGTCGTCTACTCACCCAGCGCCAAGAAACGCCTGCTGGGGGTCAGCGCCGAAACCATCGAACGATACGGCCTGACCAGCGAAGCAGTAGCTTGGGAAATGGCCTTGGGCGCCTTGAGAGACAGCGATGCAAATGTTGTGATCGCCACCACCGGGGTAGCCGGGCCGGCGCCCGAATCCGGGATACCACCGGGGACGATGTGCTTTGCGTGGGCTTTCGCCGGCGAGCCAAATGCCGTTTTCACGCGCACTCAACGTTTCTTCGGCGAGCGGTCTGAGGTCATGCGCCAAGGTGCCCTGTTCGGGTTGACCCGGCTTTCCTACTATCACCAGCGCTGGTTACGCGGTGAGCGCGCCTGAGGGCTGTGGTCATGTCGGAAGATGAATTGGTATCCAGACGTCACCCTGTTCAAGAAAATATGCCGATGCAGCAGCGCGTCTGGCGCTTCGAGCGCGTGGGGTGGTACGTGCTCGTGGCCATCGTATTGCTTGCCTTGGCAGGCCTCTTCGGTAATGGCCCGCTGAGCGATGCCGAGGTGGTGAGCCAGGATGGCCGGGTACGGGTCGAGTACCAGCGCCTCAGCCGAAGTGGCACGACAGACAGCCTTTTCATCACCGTTCAGGGTATCTCCGGTCAGCCGGTGGAGGTGCAACTTGAGGGATCGTTGCTTCGTAACGCCAGTATCGAGACGTTGCAACCGCAGCCGCAACTGTCGATGTCCCATGGCCAGGCCATGCTGTTCCAACTGGGTACTGGGCAAGATGGCTTGGCCACCTTGTACCTGACCCTTAGAAGTGATCACGTGGGCACTCTGGAGGGTAGCGTCAGGGCTGGCCCCCAAAGCGCCGTTCACTTTTCCACATTTCTTTACCCCTAGGAGTGCGTCATGGATTCGATCCTCCGCGCAGCCGGGATGTACGTCGCCCTCATGCTGCTGTTTCGCGTAGCCGGGCGGCGCTCACTGGCCGACCTGACGACTTTCGACTTCGTCTTGCTACTGATCATTGGGGAAGCCACCCAGCAGGCACTTCTGGGCGAGGATTTTTCATTCACCAATGCCATGCTGGTGATTGCCACGCTGATCGTTTTGGACGTCGGCCTTTCGCTCGCGAAGCTCAACTCCAAGCCCTTGGCCAGGTTTCTGGATGGGCACGCTACCCTGGTTGTTGAGAATGGACGTTTTCTGCATCACCGCATGCGTCGGGCACGCCTCACGGAGGACGATATCCTTGAGTCAGCGCGGGACAGCCAAGGCATCGAGAACA
This sequence comes from Pseudomonas sp. NBRC 111131, assembly GCF_001320525.1. NCBI lineage: Bacteria > Pseudomonadati > Pseudomonadota > Gammaproteobacteria > Pseudomonadales > Pseudomonadaceae > Pseudomonas > Pseudomonas sp. NBRC 111131. The sequence goes on from NZ_BCBH01000027.1 coordinate 80,107, forward strand.
TAGAGCATGTCAAGTTCGCCATCGTCGAACGCAATGGAAAGATTTCGATCATTCCTGCTGAGTGAGACACCAGGTAGCCAGTGGTAGAGCCCAGGCCCGATTAAAGTGCCAATATCGCCTGGCTATGGTCGATGGTAGGGATGGGCATCAATTCGCGCCGAGATACCAGCCAGGCCCGCATCCGCTCGGTATCAAAAATCTGACCCTCTTCCATCATCACCAGAATGAGCGCCTGGGACATTCGGTAACAGCCGCATTGAGAACAGTGTCGCTCTTCCCAGCCACTGGTGCATTCGACGGACTCAGCTTGCCCCGCGCAAATCAGACAACTCATGTAAGCCCCCTTTTGTTCTTGTTCCCTGCAGGGTAAATGCGAGGGGACGAAGCGCCCTTTTGTCTCGCTTTACATGAGATATCCATGCCAATCCTAAATTCCCTCTATTTGGGCGGCGCTCACACAAGACGAACCAGACGCCAGATAGCCCTGTCGGAATCAGAACACGTGATCTCGAAGGCATACCGATGGAAAGAGAACCGGTAGAAGCTCAACAGGGTGCACCTCAGCGTGATGAGGGTGGATGGTTGCCCCTGGAGCAGTATGGTGCGCTCGGCGATGGGCGCTCTGTGGCACTGATTGGTCTGGACGGTTCCATCGACTGGTGGTGTGTGCCGCACATGGATTCACCTCCCCTATTCGACAAGCTGCTGGCCCCTCAGACTGGAGGCTTCTTTTCCATTACCCCTAGCGAGGCATTCGTTGCTGAGCGCCGCTACCTGGCAGACAGCAACGTCCTTGAGACAATCTTCATTACCAGTCAGGGTCGTGCCCGGCTGACGGAATCCTTGAACAGTGGCCCTGCTGGACGCCTGCCTTGGGCCGAACTCGCCAGACGCATCGAAGGTATCGAGGGTAAGGTCGACTTCGACATCGCCATCGACTTCGGAACCCAAGCCGACACGGTAAGCCCCTACGTGGCGCCGAATGACAATGCCTGCGTTTTTCATGCGGGCCGAATACTCGGCATGTTCCTGCACGACCATCAGGTGCACATCGAACGCAAGGATGACATGGGCGTGCGTGCTGTCCTTAGCCTTGCAGCAGGACAACGCTCAGTGGTCGCAATCATCGCAGGACGAGATGAGCCCCTGGTGGTGCCCCCATTGGCCTTGATCGATGAACGCATCGACGGCTCGCATCGGGAGTGGTGCCAATGGTCGAAGGGGCTGGTCTACGACGGCCCGTACCAGACCCAGGTCATCAGAAATGCGCTGGCCCTCAAGCTGCTGCTGTCCTCTCCAAGTGGCTCGATCATGGCGGCAGCGACCTCATCCCTTCCCGAACGGATTGGCGGCAGCAAAAACTACGATTACCGCTTCGCCTGGATACGCGACGCTGGCTACACCATCGAAGCATTTCTGGGCATCGGCGCGCAGCCAGAAGCAAAAGCTGCATTCACTTGGCTGCTGCGCCGGCTGGATGAACATGGGCCACGGGTGTTTTATACCCTCGATGGTGCAATCGGTGATTGCGTGCGCCCGGTCGACCTGCCTGGCTACAAGAACTCCCCTCCAGTCGTCGGCAATGATGCCCGCGACCAACTTCAACACGGCGTCTTCGGCGATATCTTCGAAACAGCGCGCTGTTTCATTGACAGCGGCAATATTCTTGATTCCCCGAGCGCCATGCTCCTCTCA